>NZ_JAZTXC010000070.1:0-19250 GCF_045636185.1 Methanobrevibacter sp.
AAAAAATAAAAATATAATAAAAAAAGTGAAAGAAAAATGTTGTTTCTCTCTTAAAATTGTATTCTGTTACCTGTCCAATCATCATCAGTTAATGATGCAAATTCATCCTTTTCATCTTTTATTTCAGTTTTAGATAATACAATAGACTCAATACTTGAATAATCTAAATAAAAAATCTCTCCTTCAACATCGGTTTCTTTTAAAAATCCTTGTTTGAATTCAAGAGTACTGTCAGTTTCACTATAAAAACTATGAATTTCATTTTCACATGACAACTGGAAATATGTAAAATCATTTTTTGATAATTCGTCCAAGAAATCTTGTATCATACTAGGATATTTAAGGCTGTTATTCTGTTTTATTCGCATTTTTAGTCCTCATTTTTATTTATTAACTATTAGAATTACAAAAACTTGAAATTCATAAATGTTATATATAATTTAATCATTAATGCTTTAAATACTTAATCATATCCTAATTCAACCAATAATATTTATTTGCAAATGCTATAATTAATGTGGCCATGAAAGAAATCATAAATATAATTGCATATTTATCAAATTCATCTTTATCTATAGGATTTTTCTTAAACCAGAACGCCACTGGAAGCAATGCCAATAAAGGAACGAAATATCTTGTACTAATACCCAAATTATAAAAGCCTACACTAGCCCAAGTCAATAGCTGAATAAAGCAGGTACCAATATAAATAACCAATATCATTAATGCTGAACCTATTTTTGTTTTTAACTCAAACTTAACATTTTTAGGATAAGCAAACAAGGTGACAGCCAAATAAATTAGAAGCAAAGCAGTCACTAAATTGTATTTATCATTATAATGATGAAACTGGCGAGCACCAAAGAAACTAAAGACACCAGTTAGTATATTCGGCAAATCTATAAAGAAAATATTATAGAAGAATTTTTGAAAACGATAAGGATGACTTATTAAATGATTTAATTGTGCTGTGGAATTAATCAGATTATGAGATGATCTCCATGAATGCAATAAAGTTGGGGCAGAATATCTACTCCACAATAAACCTATGGCTGAAACTATAACAATGCTAACCAATATGATTAAATAATTAGTTTTTCTATCCCTTTTGAATTTTTTAGAAGGAATAAACAATAATAAGAAAATTAATGATAAATAAGGTAACTTACAAAGACCTACAAATATACATATAACACTGAAAATAGCAATATCCTTATCTGTTAACGAACCATCAGGAGCCCTACACATATAAATAAAGTAAGAAATAACAAGAATACATAAAGAAATTATCATACAATCTATACTAACAGAAGAAGCCTGATATAATGCTATTGGAATACATGCAACTGCAAGCAAAGGAATCTTCAAAACCGGCGTTTTCTTAATAGCTAAAGAAATAACCCCTGCATAAAATATAAGATTACATATTCTTCCAAGCCATAGCATCCATATAACATTTAAATCTAACATTTTAGCAATAAAAATACCTAAAGCCTGAGGAAGATAACCAAAAAATGGGTTTTGTTCAAAGGCTGAATCGATAATCAAAGGATCATGATTTATTTTATCTGTGTCGTGTCCCGTTTCAAAAACCGTATGCCCCAGACTCTTATAGAAAAAACTAATTGCCGAAATCGAAGAATAACCTGCGCCAGTATTTCTTTCACTGCTTATTCTTTCTCCATCAGTATAATTGTATAAACTTTCAACACCCATATCATCCCCAGTCCAATGAGGAATGATTACACCCCTGGATGTAATTTCCGCTCTTGTGAGATGTTCTATTTCATCACTGACATCACAAATAGGAACAATCAAAGCACAGACAATACCAAAACATAAAATTATAACAAATGCTACCTTATAAAGTTCATCATCACTAGAATGCAAAAAATAGAAAACAATAGAAAAAATACCCAATATTGCCACTACGATAAATGTCAATATGACAAATTGAGGACTGGCCAAGTTTCTTTGACTGGCAGTGGATATTCCCAACAATAAAGTCAAAATAAGAAATATAAACCAATATTTCTTCGATTTAAAAAACATATCTTTATAATCTACAAATGTAGATTTTACATCAAAACCAGTAGAAACACCCATATTTTTTCCTCTTTGAAATAAATTCCCCTTTCATTATTACTTTATTTTTTAAAATATTTAAATGTGATAATAATTTGTATTCCAATTAAAAACTTAATAATATTTAGTTGTGAATGCCAATATCAGTGTTGCCATAAATGCAATGATAAAAACAATTGAATAATTATCAAATTTTGATTTATCTAAATTAAAACGCTTAAAATTGACTATTATCGGAAACAATGCAAACAATGGAATGAAATAACGTGTATTAATACCTAAATTGGTAACTCCAACACTGGCCCAGGTCAATAACTGGACAAAGCAGGTTCCAACATAAACAATCAATAATACCAATAATGAACCTATTCTAGTTTTACGGCTGAAATTATTTCTTTCAGGGTAGAAAAATAATATCCATATCAGAAACAGCAAAATCATTGCTACAATCAGATAATAGGTATCTGCATAATGATTTTTGCTTCCTGAACTGAAAAAATTGAAAACACCATACAGCATCCACCCTAAATCCACAGTGAATATCTGTGTTATGAACTTGTATGCAAACCAAGGATGCTTAATCAGATAAGTGATTTGGGCTCCTGAATCTACATAATTGAGCTTGGATCTCCAGGAATGCATTAATGCTGGAGTTGCATATCTACTCCACAATAATCCAATTATGGAGACTATTGAAATAGACGCCAGAGAAATTGGCAATATTTTTGAAAAATTAAAATTCTCTTTAGGTACAAATAACAGCAGGAATATGAAAGCCAAATAAGTAATCTTACAAAGACCTAACAATAAGCAGATAAATGTAAAAATAGCTACATCCTTTAATTCTATTGATTTTTCACCGCTTTTACATAAATAAATAAAATAGGCTATTGCAAGTATGCCCAATCCACATATCATCGAATCAATACTCACAGAAGCAGACTGATAAATCGTAATAGGAATGCATGAAACGGCAAGCAGAGGCATCTTTAAAACGGGAGTTTTTCTAATTGCCAGTGAAACCAAACCCGCAAAACAAATTAAATTACAGATTCTTCCAAGCCACATCATCCAGATAATATTTAAATCCAGCAATTTAGCAAAGAAAATACCTATTGCCTGAGGAAGATAACCAAAAAATGGATTCTGCTCAAAAGCAGATCCGTCAATCATCTTTTCATAATCAATTTTATTGGTATCCCATTTAACGTCAAAAACCGTTTTTTCACGGTCAATGCTGAAAAATTTGATGCTGTGAATCGTTTCGAAACCTACATCCCCATTCAGAACAGTACTGTACTTGCCTTCATCACTATGATTATATAATCTATCTACCCCAACATCATCTCCAGTCCAATGGGGAACCAATACACCCTGAGATGTAATTTCCGAGCGCGTAAAATGCTCTACCTCATCGCTGACATCACAAATCGGAACGATTAAAGCACATATTATACCAAAACACAGAATTACAACAAATGCTACCTTGTATAATTCCTCCTCATCATTATGGGAAAAATAAAATAGAATACAAAGAATGCCTAAAATAGCTACAATAATGAAAACTGCTATTTCAAATGTTGGATTCTGTAATTTTCTATTAAAAAGAGTAGATGCACCCATTACGGCAATTAACAGCAGATAAATTAACCAATATTTTTTGTTATTTAAAAAAATATCTGTATAATCCCGAAGCTTTTCCTTATACATTTTAAATACCAAATTACCAGATAAATATTATTTATCCTTTTTATTAAACCTAATTAATGTTAAGTGATGTTCAAGATTAGCAGTGTGATGCTTTTTAAGAACATGCAAAATAACTCCTGTGAAAAATGTTAAAGCAGCAATAATTACTACTGTTGAAATAACAATTAATGTCGGTATTTTCAAAACATAACCGTGAATTAAATATTTATTTAAAATTGGGAAGAAATAGATTGCAGCAATAATTAAAAGAACCAATGAGGCTATAGTGAAAAAGAATAAAGGTCTTTGATCACGAACCAAAGTATAAATCATTCTTAATACTTTATATCCGTCCTTATATGTGTTGAGTTTTGATTCACTTCCTTCAACACGGTCACGATAATCAATTGGAATCTCTTCAATGGAAAAATTGTTCATTAATGCGAAAACACTCATTTCAGTTTCTATTTCGAATTCTTTGGAAACTATTGGAAATGACTTTACAAAGTCAAAACTGAATGCACGCATTCCTGTCATGATATCTTTTAAATCACTTTTAAAGAATAAGTTGATTAACCATCTAACCATTTTATTTCCGACATTATGGAATGGACGATCATTCTCTTCAAAATATGTAGAGGATAATCTATCTCCAATAACCATATCCACATTCTTTTCCAAAACAAGCTTTTCAAATTCCAATGCAGAGTCTGCAGGGTATGTGTCATCCCCATCAACCATGATATAGCAATCAGCATCTATATCTCTAAACATTGACCTTACAACATTTCCTTTTCCCTGTTTATATTCATATCTGACAATAGCTCCATTTTCACGAGCTATTTTATCCGTGCCATCAGTTGAATTATTATCATAAACATATATATCAGCATGAGGCATTACTTTCTTAAAATCACAAACAACTTTTTTAATAGTTGCAGACTCATTATAACAAGGAATTAATATTGCAGTTTTCATGATTACACTAAAAATTTTTTTATTAATAATAGTATTACTTTTAACTTATTTAAAATTTGTTAAATTATCCAATAATATTTTGTTGCAAAGGAAATAATCATTGTAGCTAAAAATGCAACAATCAAAACTATTGCATATTTATCGAACACAACCCTTTTAATAGGATTATAATCAACATGCAGGGCAATCGGAATTAAAGCCAATAATGGAATAAAGTATCTTAAACTTAAACCCAGATTAAATTTACCCACAAATGCCCATGTTAACAATTGAATGAAACATGTAGCAATATAAATAACTAATATTAATAATATTACACCCAATCTTGTTTTTAACTCAAATTTAACTTTTTGAGGATAAGCAATCAAAGTTACAGCTAAAAATGAAAGTAAAGAGAGAGTTACTACAAGATATTTATCAATATAGTGATCAACTATCTGGCGAGCTCCAAAGAAACTGAACACACCGTTAGCCAAATGTCTTAAATCACGGGTGAATATTATTTTCAGGAACTCTTTTACATAATCAGGATTATTAATCATATATTGAATTTGTGCTGTGGAATTAACCAGATTACGGGAAGCTCTCCATGAATGCAATAATGTAGGAGTTGAATATCTACTCCACAACAGACCAATGATTCCAGCTACAGCAATTAAAATAAGTATAATTGGCAGAACCCTTTTAATTTCATCCTGATAATTCCTAAATGGAACCAGCAATAGCAGAAAAATAAATGCCAAATAAGTTAACTTACAAAGCCCAAGAAGTATACAGATAACACTAAATATAAGTATTTCCTTTCGCGTAATCGATTTTTCCTCACTGTGACACATATAAATAAAGTAAGAAACCGCGAGAATAGCCAGAGAAATTATCATACAATCTATACTGACCGAAGAAGCCTGATAAATACTGATTGGAATACATGATACAAGAATTAACGGAAGTTTTAAAACAGGCGTCTTTCTGATAGCTAACGAAACAACACATGCATAAAATATAAGATTGCAAATTCTTGCAAGCCACAGCATCCACATTACATTCAAATCCAGAAGTTTAGCCACAAAAATACCTGCAGCCTGAGGCAAATAACCAAAAAACGGATTTTGTTCAAATGTTGATTCAATAAGATATGGAGTATGATTTATTTTATCGGTATCATGTCTCGTTTCAAAAACTGTATCTCCCAGATAGTTTGTAAAAAACTTCAGGGATTCAATCGTGTAAAATCCTGCACCGTCATTACGTTGGGTACTGTAAACCTGCCCAGGAGTATAATTAAACAAGCCGTCAACACCCAGTTCCTCACCAGTCCAGTGAGGGAATAAAATACCTCGGGATGTTATTTCAGCTCTAGTTATATGTTCGGATTCGTCACTGACATCACAGATAGGAACAATCAAAGCACAAACGATACTAAAACATAAAATTATTACAAAAGCAACTTTATAAAGCTCCTCATCACTATCATGAAGAAAATAAAAAAGAATGCAAAAGATGCCTAAAATAGCAACAATTACAAAGGTTAAAATTGCAAATTCCGGATGTATTGTGTTTTTTTTACTGGTGGTTGTCAATCCAAAGATTACTATCAAAGCCAAATAAATTAACCAGTATTTTTTTGATTTGAAAAGCATATCCTTATATGCATTAAATGTAGCATTAAAATCAAAATTATTCACAACATCCATTTTATATCTCCAATTTAAAAATTTATCATTTTATATATTTATTATTATTGAAAAAAATATTAGCTATTAGTTGAATTGAATTTTGTGAAAAATATTGAAAGTCCCAAAACACCAAATGTGATAACCAAATCAACAATTATTTCCAATAAATCCGCTTCAGAGAATAAGCCAACAACACCATAGACCCAAATAACGATTATAATTATTGGAAGTATATATTTAAGAGTGAATTTCCATTTTTTTCCAACTTTAAATTTAGATAATTTGTTTAATGCAGGCATTACCTTTTCCACTCCATAATACCAGGAAAATATTACTGACTGAATAGCAATCAATATTAAAATAGCAAATTCATTCACAAAGCTGTCGACAAGTTCAAGCAAATGACTTCCTATGCTTGTTGCAAAAATCAATGAACAAATGCATGCAATAATTGATAATATCGTTACTCCTTTTTTACGGGACCACCCAAATTTATCCAAAATTGAGGACAATAATGGTTCAAATAATGCAAATGAGGATGTAATCCCTGCAAATAATATTGACAGGAATAATAACGGACCTAAAATATGCCCAATAAAACCCATTGAATTAAAAATTTGTGGAAATACAACAAATATCAAACCTGACCCATCAGTTACCAAAAGATCAATAGGAATAGATGAACTTACAGACATGTATCCCAGAATAGAAAAGACACCTACTGCTATGAATATTTCATATAATGAATTTGCAGTAACTACCATCACTACATCATCTATCAATCTTGCATCTTCATTTAAATAGGTGGCATAAGTATACACCATTGCCTGACCTATGCTTAACGTGAAAATGATTTGTGCAAATGCAGCAAGCCATACTCTAATATCCAAAAGTGCATTCCAATTAGGGTTTAAAAGTGCATATAATCCTACCTTAGAACCCGGCAGAGTGAATGAATAGAGAAAAATAAATAGCATTATAATGAATAGCATTGGCATTAAAACTCTTGAAACCATGCCTATTCCATCATTTACATCATGGTTTGATATAAACCAAAAAATTACCCACAGAACAATAATGCCAATGAAAGTAGGAACTACAATTCCTATAGGAGATGACAAATCCGAATTGCCGCCAACATTATTTGTAAAAAATGAAGCTGTGTCTGCTCCCCATCCAAAATTAAAACTATTAAACAGATATACCAAATCCCAGCTTAAAATTACCATATAATAAATAACAACAATAAAAACCAATAAAACAATCATCCAAGCAAATATTTCAAATTCGGGCCTAATATCATGCATCAATTTCGAAAAACTCTTCTTTAGACTAAAACCCAAACCATATTCCAAAATTAAAAAAGGAACACCCATTACGGCAATAGCCATAAAATATGGAATGAAAAATGATCCTCCACCATTATTGTACAATACATAGCTAAAACGCCATATATTTCCAATTCCAATTGTCAGACCAACCATTGCAACAACAAATGTTACAACTGAATTCCACTGAGATGACTTGTTCATATTATCATGAAATTTATTTCCTGTAATTTTTCCATAATTCTGTTTGAAGAACGCTTTTTTTACTAATTTCCTCCAATTTCAAGAATAATTTCCAAGGCATGGCCAATGTCAAATATTCATTAGGTATGAAATGTTTGGTTTTTGACCTGCCGGCCAAATCAATAGGTCCTAAAACAGGAATAGGATCATCGCTTTCATCTTGCTTAAATACATAGTTTCCTATTGACTGGCATGAAGATGCCTGAGGCGTCAATAGACATGCATTCTTAGTTCTGAATGATGTGTTTAACTGTATTAAAATAGTTAGTTCCAATGGATTTAAAGTAAATATGACGGACTTTGGAATTTCTCCCTCATTTAAGTTTTCTATTCCTTTAAAAATTACATATTCTCCTTCATCATATATTGGCCTATTCTTAATGTTTTCCTTTGCGGTTTCAAAATCAGTGAAAATCCTTTCACCTTCACGAAACATCTCGCTAACACGAGGCATATTATCAAGTTTTTGCTGATATGATTCCTTATCCGGAGCACTTTCAATTCCACATGAAAGGAAACTGGCCTGAAAATCTATCGCATCCTCGTTTGGAAGACCAGATCCCCAACCAAAACCTGCAGATATTCCACCACAGCTAATATTTTCGCGGCCAAAATAGGTTGTTGTTCTTTTAGCTATAGTCTGAGCTACAAAACTCATTACACACCCGCCTTTTCCAGGTTTTGGTCCTTTTGCATCCTCCGGTTTTTCATCAGATTTTAAAAGAACGACAGGCGGGAACCTCAATTGCAATTCATCAGAAATGTAACATTCCATTTTAATACCCCAATTAATATTTTATTGAACAAATTATTAAAAGATATGTGTATTGATGAAAGCAAAAATGAAAATGTTAACTATAGCATCAATTATTTTTAAATAACCTTAAGTTATCCCAGTTACTTCACTATCAACATACAAAATAATTAACCAATATTGCATTTAAATTAATTGAAAAAGTCTTTTAATCTATGAGATATAAATGAATAACCATCATGGAAATAACAAAAGAAATCATTGAACAAATACATGAAAAACTAAATCAGGTTTCACCGCTGAATTATGACTGCGGAAAGCTTTGCGGCGAAATATGCTGCGTTTATGATGATGAGGATTATCCGAACGATGATTTGATAATTTATCTTTTGCCCGGAGAGGAATTATTATATGACTCATCAAAATCCTTTGAATTGATACATTATGATATAGAAAAAATCAGGTATCCTCATTCATGGAAAGATGGCGTTTATACAGTAAAATGTTTAAATCCTCCCAGATGCCAGCGTGAAATAAGGCCAATCCAATGCAGAACATTTCCACTGATACCCCATATTGACAAAAATAACCATTTCTATTTAATATTTGATGATAGCCAGTATCCATACAAATGCCCATTGATTAATGACAATATCAAGTTGAATGAAGATTTTATTATTGAAACATATAAAACTTGGAGATTATTGCTTCAAAACAGATTAGTCTACGATTTAGTGGATATGGATTCAAGAAAAAGGGAAAATAAAAAAATAAAATATAAAATAGTTCGATAACATGTTCAGAAAAATGAGAAGATACAAACAGGAATTGACAGAAGAAGAATGCATTGACATATTAACAACCGAGCCTCGAGGAGTATTAGCTCTTCTCGGTGACGAAGACTATCCCTATGCCATTCCAATGAGCCACGTATATGCCGATGGAAAAATATATTTTCACGGAGCAAAAGAAGGACACAAAAACGATGCAGTCAAAAAATATCCGAAAGCATCCTACTGCATTGTAGATGAAGGAATTAAAAATGAAGATGAATGGTGGTATACATTCAAAAGCGTGATTGTTTTTGGAAAAATCAGAACCATAGATGAAAACAGTGCAAAAATAGATAAATTAAGGCATTTGGGAAACAAATTTTTCCCAACACCAGAAGAAACAGAAAAAGAAATTAAAAGGTTATTGGATAGAACTGAAGTATTCGAATTAACCATAGAACATATAAGCGGCAAAATTACTGTGGAAAAGTAATTAATTAAACACTTTTTCAAGGAGGTAGCCTATTATAAAGCCAATTATTGCGACAGGAGCTGCAAAAACTAATCCAAACAAAATTGATACAAAAATTCCTGTGACACCTACGCCGGTAGTCAAAGTGAGAATTAATCCGAATCCAGTAAATGCGCAAAAGACAATTAATGTAGCACATTTAGTCTTGGCAAGTCTTAATCTGCCATTATGCTTGTCATATTTATACATTAATTTAGCTTTAATGGAATCTGCTGAAGGTGCAGGGTAAGATTGTCCTTTTCTTACAACCTTGAAATCCTTTTTTAAACCATCCACATTCTCATCGAATGTTTTTAAATTAACGCCGCATTCATGACAAAAGCTTACGCCATCTTCGTTTTCATATCCGCAGTTATAACATCTCATGGCTATTCAATCAAATCTTTGTTTCCGGTTTCAATTTTATTTACAACTTTTTGTCCTTCGTCAGCCATATCGCTGAACATCTGAATTGTTTCTTTCATTCTAGGAAGTGCCTGTTCTTTGTAATCACTCACTTCTTGGATAGCTGCAATAGCTTCAGCAAAGGAATTTTGAAGAATTTCAGGTGAAATCATAGCTTCTGCACTAGATTTTTGAATTTCAGCACCTTGGTCACGGAGCATATGTGATGTGGATTCAATAATGCTGCCTGTAGTTTCATTTAAGATATTGATCTTATCCATTACTATTTTTTGGTCGTATAATGCACTTGCAACCATTACACCAGTTCTTAAAGCGGTTACGGTTACATTCTTAGCACGGTTAACACCACGGATTAGCTCCTTATTATTTCTTCTGATAACATTTAATGAGACAATTCCCTGCTGGTTTATTACAATCATCTGCTGCATATCCATGATTCTTTGCCTTAATGGGAATAGAATTTCTTCCTTAACAAATGAAATCTTTTCAGGGTCAACGCCATCCATTTCAGCCTTCTGGATTTGCATTTCTATTGACTCATCCATTTCCTTTCCAAGTTTAATATCGGCCAAAAGCTTGTTGGTTACTTCCCTCAAGTTGTTTTCTTCAGCAATGAGAGTCGTATTATCATTCTGTAATATTTTACTGCTGTGGTCTAGGGATTCTATAATCTGTGCAATAGCAACTTCAGCTTTCTGATATCTTGTAAAGTATTTTCTTACAGGATTAAAAATATCTCCTAAAACTCCTTTTTTTGTGAAATCTACTTTGCCTGGGTCTAAATCTTTCATCTGATAATTCAATTCAGCCAATTTATCTCCGATATTTTCAGATTCAGAGCTACCTTTACTTAAATCAACAAAACGAGTACTTAATAGATGATTTTTTTGTGATGATCTTGTCATGTCATTCAAACCAAATTCATCCAAAGGTTTTAAAATGCTTTCCCTTTCTGAAGGATTATTTAAATCAGCATCAAATATGGCTACTGCATTATTTTGAGCCTGAGTTTTAAGATTTGAATTTTCCAATTTTTCCTGTTCTACCTTGATTGTATCGTCTACTTCATTTTGTATCTCATCAATATTAAGTGAAAATTCAGACATTTCCATAACCTCATTAAAATACTATATGTATATTATATGGTGTGGTTATTTTTAAAGTTATGTATGAAAATTGTTATTAATCATATTTCTTTACGGAATCTATTAAATCTTTCATGTCATCAAATAAATTCTCAACATCAGTATTGCTATCCTTATTTGAACTTAAATTAATAATCAATTCATTTGTCAAATCATCGATTTGAGAAATAATAGCTTTCATATTGCTAATCTTATTTTCAAGTTCAGTGTCAATTCTTGGTGTTTCACGGGTAGCTAACTGGACAATATTTAATGCTGAGTCAACCTGATAGTTAAAGACCTTAGTACAATTTTTAACAGCATCCATAAATTTATCATATGTAATTTGAGGAGGAGCAAAAGATTTTTCAATAAGATTAATAACGATTTTCTCTTTAGCATCATATTCTGTTTTAAGAGATTTGACCTGATCTTCATATCTTTTAAGGGGAGCATCTAAATTGATAACAGGAGTATCTTCTACAGGGTCCTTTTTTTCAGTCCTTTGGGCAACTTTACTTTTATCCGCATTTTGATTAATCAAATAACGGAGTCTAGTTTGCAAACCCTCTTCACTTACGATATTTAGCCTAATTTCCTCTTTAAGTTGATTTCTGATATGCTGTCCTGTGTGAATATCAATACCATTGGCTCTGAGAAGGGCCTTATATTCTTCACTTAAGCTAAAGCCACCGGTCAATTCCTCTAATTTTCTCTCAGCAGGACTTTTTGAAAACATTCCCATTTTACAAACACCAGTATTAATCTATATTTTAATTGATATATGAAATTTGCTCTTCATTAATCAATGGATAATCAATCAACACATTTGAATCCAGGTCTTCTTCCATTAATTTGACTGCAGTTATTTGGCTATTATTGTATGTTTTATAATATAAAACAGCATCATTTGTATTATAGCAGGAAGTGTAAATAGTATATTCATATAAATCAGGGTCCGTTATGAATGTACAGCCGTTTTGCTGTTCCACCGATGCCAGAATATGGAAAAATTGGGATACACTTTCCTCTTCGCCATCACCAGAAAATGAATTTGCACGTGTGAAAGCAACTTTAGCAAATCTAGATGAAGAAGATAAATCTCCTGGAAGGCCAATAGCACCCATTCCCCTTGAATACTCATCCAAATCAAAAGATTTGGAAAATGAATTATTAGGATTTTTATTGGACAGGCCCATATATTTATTTAATTCTGACAACTGCTTATCAAAAGGAGGATTATTTGTCAAAACCCCGACAGGATTATCATATACCTTTAAGCCATCTTTTAAAGGTTCAACAACAATAGCTCCGCTGTCATCGGATATCATCCAATGAAGAGGAGATAACGGCAACTCTTCAGAAAAGTTAATGTTAACCAAATTTATATTTTCAAGGGCTTTTTTAACCTCATTGACATTGGAAAAATTGCTTAACAAATAAGGTATAAATTCAAAAGGAGTGATATTAATCATTCCTTCCTTTTCATCAAGATAATGAGCATTGCCTGCAAAATTCAAACCGGCTATTGACAATCCCTTTTCATTACATGCATCATAATACAAGGGATATTCATCTATTCCTGCTGCAACGCCAATTATTGCATGATGTGATTCAATTGAATCGATTAGCTTAAAGTCAAATTTAAAATTTCTAGGAGTAATAGTTACTTTTTCATTATAAGATATTTCATAATCAAAGTTACGGCCAAAATAATGGTTTTTTGTTATATAATTACTTGAAGTACACATTATATTCCCCTCATAACTTAAGAAGTTTTGCGGAATTTTCATATAAAATCATTGATCTTTCCTCATCGGTCAAATCAATTTTATTGAAGTATTCCATTTCACTTACAGCATCCCACATGGGATAATCTGTTCCCCACAATACTTTATCTGTACCATATGCATGAATTAACTCTTTTGCTGTTTCCGGTGAAAGTGCATATAAGCTGGAACTTAAATCAACGTAAAGGTTTTCTCTTCCGGCCAATTGGCGGGTAGCTTCCTCCCACATACTCCAGCCTGCAAAGTGGGCGCCAATAACAGTCATTTCAGGAAACTTATCCAAAAATGGAATCAGCTGTTCAGGATTGGAATAATTGTATCTGAAATCACCGCAATGAATTAAAAGCGGAACTTCACCTGCATTAATAACTTCACCTAAATCAAATGCTCTTTTTTCATTTAATGCAAAAAGCTGAAAATCAGGGTGAAGCTTGACTCCTTTCAATCCAAGTTCAATCAGATAATCGAAATCTCCCTGAATATCATCACTGTCAGGGTGCAGAGTTCCGAAACCGGTAAATAAATCAGGGTGCTGGTCTACTTCATAACTAATAAATTCATTTATTGAGTTAACCTGTTTTGGAGAAGTTGCAACAGAATGAATTAAATAATGAACAACACCCACTTTATTACCATCCTTTATTAAATCGTCAGTTTTACCATTTAAAGACATTTTTAAATCATAAAAATCCTTAATACCTTCAACAGCTTTTGAAGCAATTTTTTCAGGATAAATATGACAATGAGCATTTATCACTTTTTGCATTATATTCACCAATTAATAATTATAATTGTTTTTATTAAAATAATTATTTAATAAATAAAAATAAATATTTAGAAAAAAATTATAAAATATCCTCTTTTGGAGGATACTTAATGGCATTTTTTTCCATCTTGTTTAATATGATTTCTTTTACATCCAAATCCAGTTCAATGGCCATCAAAAAGCAATAATTCAATACATCAGCAAGTTCATCTGCAACTTCTTCTACATCGTAGTCTTTTCCCCATTGAAAGTGTTCTAACAATTCTGCTGATTCTATTGATATTGATTTTGCAAGGTTTTCTGGAGTGTGGAACTTTTTCCAGTCACGGTCACTTTGAAACTTAATTAATTCCTGTTTAATCTCTTCCATGAAATCACTCTTTGTTGTTTTTCTTTCTTAATATTAATGAATATTTCTGAGAAAACTTAACAAATGTATGGGGGTTAATCTCATTATATTTTCTGTGATACATATTGTGGCACTTGTGACACATTACAACTCCATTATCCGGACTGAAATATATGGGATTTGAGGAATCGCATTTGATGATGTGATGCGGCTCCAGATTTTCATCAGCTCCACAGATTACACATTCCTCATGCTCCCACAGCAGTTCTCTTGCCCAGGACTTCAGCTTCCAGTATACCTGGGAAGAATGAATCTTTTCAACTCCAATCATAATTACGCCCCCATCAATTATCCAAATACTCCAGATCAACTCCGGCTTCGGTATATTCAAATACCAGTGGCGTATTTTTACATGTGACTGAAATTACTCCACAGTATTCTGTGAAGTTATCATCAGTCAGTTTCTCAAATAGGTTGTTTGAGATGGACCTTGGAAGCCTTCGAGGAATTTTTGACGGAATCCTCCTAGGTTTCTTGTTCTTGTTAATGAAATCCTCACTTAAAATGAATTCCATTAACATGAATTCCTCGTTTGTTTCCAGTTCAAATGCATTAGATTCAGTTATTAAATCTAAAAAGTTCAAAGTTTGAGTAAATGATGGATTTACACAAACGTGGTTATTACAATTTGGACAATTTTCCATTTAACATCCCTCCCCGGTTTATAACAAAATATTGTTTTTAAATAAGATACAGCTTAACAAATAACAAATCATTATTAAAATATTTTTAATGGCAAATCACTCCTTTAAAAAAGATTTAATAATAAAAGATTAAATCATCAATCATTTCATTAGCTATCTGAGCTAAAATGTCGTTTTTACTAAATTTTTCAAAGTGTGGTTTTTTGATATAGCTGGTTTTTCCTATGGTAATTTCATCACCATGGATCTTGATTCCAATATCGGTGACTTCATCCAATGCAGTTTCAGGTATTTTGACAGTGGTCCTTGTAGACCCGCTTTCTATTTCTACAGTAATTAAATTCTTTTCAGTGCTCGTTTCAACTAAATGAATCAATCTAACATAGATTCCATTTTCATTGATTTTTCTTGACACGAAATCAAAAAATTCATCATCCATTTCATCAAAGGTGTATTTTTCATCTGCAAGCCCAAGGAGGGTTGGCATTTCATCACCTGCAGAGAGCTCTTCAACATAGAATGGGAATTCGTCAGGCACAATTACAGTATTTTCAATAGTTTTTCTCACATTAATCTTCATATTTCTCCTCTTTTATGGTAATGGTAATCTAATTCAACAACAAATGCTTAAAGTTAAACAAATTGTCAAATATGGATGGTTATAACCTCCTTTTAAAAAATACATTCAAAAGCAGTTTACAATTGCAGGAAAAAATAATTAGATTAGAACACTGCATATCCAGTGACTTTTACAAATGCTATCATATTTATCAACTCCCTTTAAAGTTATGATAAATTCGTATATAGTCAGTTTTCAAATGGTGTGATTATCTTCAGTACAGTACTTAATAATATATAATCCCTAGTATATAAATATATTGATTTTTGGGGCAATTTTATAAAAATTTTAAATAAAATATTAAAAAGAAAAATATTAAAATTAGCTTCTACAAAGAAAATAATATGATTGGAAATGATTGGGATTTAGTTTTAAAAAAAGAATTTGAAAGTGATTATTTTAAAAAAATAGAAGAGTTTACAAATAACGAATATGCGACAAGAACAATTTATCCACCAAAAGAGGATGTCTTTAATGCATTTAAGTTTACTCCTCTCAGCAATGTAAAAGTTGTAATTTTAGGTCAAGACCCATATCATGAAGCAGGTCAGGCACATGGACTTGCTTTTTCAACTCCCGAAGGACGGCCGATACCAAGATCTCTTAAAAATATCTTTAAAGAAATAGAAAATGAATACTCCTACCCCATCCCCGATTCAGGTTGCCTTGAATCCTGGGCATACCAAGGGGTTTTCTTATTAAACACTGTCTTGACCGTGCGTGAAGGTGAAGCCAATTCACATAGCGACTGCGGTTGGCAAACATTTACGGATAATGTTATTAAAGCATTAAATCAGCAGCCACAACCTATAGTTTTTTTATTATGGGGAAAACAGGCTGAAAAGAAAAAAGAATTTTTAGATAATCCTAATCATTTGGTTTTAGTTACTTCACATCCAAGTCCTTTTTCTGCAAGAAGAGGATTTTTTAACTCAAATCATTTTAAATTAGCTAATGAATTCTTAAAAGAAAATGCTTTGGATGAAATAAACTGGAAACTTTAATATAATAATTCTTCCAAAACCAGATTATCTATATATGTAGTATCGTCCTTTAAGGATTCGATGTGATGAATTACATTCAGTTTCAAGTCTTCAAGCTTAATGCGACCTTCCAAACTTTTGAAATCAATCAAAAAATTAAATTCATATATCAGTTCGTTTGAATAATTGAAAACCCTCCAGTTCTGGCCCTCAATATGAATTGAATGAACTGACCATTTGCTCATCAGATTATTGATTTTTAAGCTTACCTGATCTACATCAAAATCAGTGTAGTATATTTCTTTTTTTGTCATTTCCTTGAATTGTCGTTTATGGATGGCCAATAGTTTAAATTAAAATGAAAAAAAAATGATTCATTATTTATGAATCAATAAAACATCTCTTTCAGTACCTTTCAATACTCTTTCAGCTACACGTCCAATGAAATATTTTTTCATAGATGATGTTCCTGATGCTGCAATAATTATTAAATCAACATCTTCCTCTTCAGCAACATCAATAATTATTTCTGATGGAATTCCAGCAATGACCAATTTTTTTAAGTTTACCTCTTCATCAAAAAGACTAGCCATACTTTCAACATTGGCATTAGCTTCCTCTATAAATGCTTTATTCATATTTTTAACATTTTTTTTATTATGAAATGGTGTATTAGCTTCTATTTTACTTGCAACACCTAATATAATAATTTCTCCACCATCATCAAGTATTTTAATTGCTCTTTCAACTTCATTTTTAGAAATTTCAGACCCGTCTGTCGGCAATAATATTTTATCAAACATTTTTTTAACTCCAGTAATATATAATATCTTTTTTATTACATTTATATTATTTCTTTAAATTTTTCCATTTCTTTTTGAATGAATTTTAAGTTTTCTGAATTTTTAATACTTTCATCATCAATATATTTCATCTGGTCATTTAATTGTCTTAACCTAATTCTGAATGCCATTATTAGACTAACTGCATCCCGAAAGACTTCAATATCATTTACACGATATAATAACTCTTCTATTTTATTTAATGTACCTAAAATATTTTTTTCAAAAACCAAATTTCCATCAAATTCCCTTTGGCAAGCTATAATGGAATCATATATTTTTTGACAATCAATTTCTAATGAATCAGAATTAATCGGATTAATTTCACTACTTTTCATTTATGAAAACTCCTTAATATCAATTATATTTTTAATAATTAATATAATTAGCTGAAATTACTAAGGAAAAACTAGGATATTGTTGTAATTTCTATAATTTTCAAATTCGCTATAAACGATATAGTGACCAGGATTTAATCTGATATTTAATGTTGCAACACCATTAGAATCCGTTAAAGTATGATAGTCAACTCCATTCACACGCATCAGTACTTCTTGATTTGGTTCAATAGATTTTCCATCCTTTAGAATTTGAACCTGATACTGGCTTTGATTATTATAATTTTTAATAAGATCCGTAGAATTGAAAGTGACCTTATCTACTTTAAATATATTAAAAATGATATCTGAAGCATTGTGGTTAGCATCATCTATTGCATATGTAACTTGAAAACTTAAAAAAAATAAGAATAAAAAAATAATAAAATATTTATATTTCATTATTACCCCAAACATTAATGTTTTTTATAAATGGATAAAGGGATTAATAATAACCCTAATATTAACAATGCAAATGGATTCCCTGCAGAATTTAAACCAATAGGAGCATTATTAACTATTTGGCTGGTAGAACCATTAATATCACTTTGATTAGATTCATTATTAACGTTTTCCGGTTGAACATAAATATTTAACGGGATAAAGCTGGATCCATCTAAACTAGCCTCAAATATAGCAGTAACATTAGATACTAATGCCTGACAAATAAAAGTATATCTTAAAATTTCACCAGGAACTATATTATCAATAATAAACTTCCCATCATTATATTCAGCAGGAAAAATTAATAAATTGAATTCTTTTGGTATTTTATAGAAAATTGTTAAATTGTGTATGGCTTCATTACCATTATTCTTGACATCCACATAAACATTGACCATGTCACCCTTTGAAACTGTTGAAGGTTCATAAGACTGACTTATATCAACATCCGGGGTTGAAATGTCCTCTGAAGTATCATTTACAAAAATAGTATCATTATCACTAGCACTAACAACATTAGTTAATGCAAAAATGAAAAAAACAGCAATCAATGCAAATAATACGTATTTAACTTTCATTTTTATTACCCAAAAATACCTAAACATATAATATAAACAAGTAATACTTTTTACATCATCTTATTTAAACATATAGTGATTATTCCCAAAAAAACATCAAATTTCAAAAAAAAAATCTATTTGATACAATTTTAAAAATAGAAAAATGCCCTTAATTTTGATAATTATTTATAGTCCATACCTGATTTCACCAAAATAAAAAAATTTAACC
>NZ_JAZTXC010000071.1:0-13140 GCF_045636185.1 Methanobrevibacter sp.
AATATTTTATTAAAAATTAATAAAATTAGCTAACTGTTTAAAATTTATTATCAAATTTTGATTCATTGTATTAAAATAGTATTTTCATATATTGTATATTAATATTTTTTTAATTGTTCATATTGGATTTTGGAGGTTTCAAGAAAACATGTATAATTTTCCTGTTAAATATGGATTGGTAAAAGTTTTTAAAGGAGAAATTTGATATTATTAAATAGTTATTTAAGAAAAATTTTCATTTGAACAGGGTTTTGATGAAAATATTAAAAACTCATTATTGGCATGGAATTATTATGGTGGGTAAAACTGTGAAAACAATTGTAATTAATGCAGATCCTAAAGATAATGAACATAATGCAAAACTTATGAAATCATCTTTGGAAGGTGCAAAATCTGTTGGTGCTGAAACCAAATATGTTAATTTGTATGATTTAAATTTAAGTGGTTGCAGAGTATGTTCAATGTGCAAAAAAGATGAAGAAGTTTGTAAATGTTTTTGGAATGATGACCTTTCGCCATTGATTGAGGAGATTTTCAATTCCGATGCTCTTTTGATTGGTGTTCCAATATTTTTTTCACAACCGTCAAGTCATTATTTGGCGTTGCTTGAAAGATTAATATATTCATTAGTTTCCTACAAAACGGGAAACAAATTTAATGGTAAAGTTAATGTTGGCTTATTTTATACTATTAATTTTCCTTTGGGTTATTTTGAAAAGTCTGTTCTCCCTCATCTCAAGCAATCTGAAGATTTGCTTAAAATGTTACATGGTGATGTGGTAATTTTCACTTCAAGAAAGATCAGTGCAACTATGCGAAATAATTCATCTGATGATGAACTTAAATTAATGAAAGAGCAAATAGCATCAGATATTAAAAAAGCTTTTGAAATTGGTGCTGAGTTGAGCAGTTAATTAATCGTTGAAGCAATTATCGACTTAAAAAGTTTCTGTAAATATGAAATAATGGACATTATGGTTATTATCTTCTTTTTCTCGGGTGGTTTCAAGAAATGTGGCTGTACCAAGCACTAAAAAGCAGCTATCTTAAAACTCCACCGAATCCGGTTAGAATATTTTTAACATTGTCAATTGCTTCTTTTGATAGTGCACTAACTTCAAATGTTAGGCTCTTGTAGCCATCGTCAATTTGAGGGCCTTGATAAATGTCAGTTAAAACTATGCTTACAACATCCTCAATATTCTCCAGGGTTTCAACAATAATGTTTGGAGTTACATTTTCGCTGAATATGCAACTTATTATTGCATGTTTTTGCTTAATGTTTTCTAATTTCCATTGGTATAACTCTTCATCGCTTAAAACTTCAATATTTGCAATTCTGAGTTTTGTTCCATTATCCAATGTTGCAGTTTTACCGTCTACTTTTTCTAAAACTCCAATATGGACCTTTCCTGAATAGATGTGTCTAAGGGCCATTTCTTTTCCAACAGAATCAAATAACAGACTATATTCGTGACTTAAAGCGCTGATTGCTTTATCACTTCTACCCAATGCGTTTTGAGTATCTCCCATATTTTTGGTGGCTCTTATAGCTATTTCAACAAACTTGTCACCGTCTTCCGCTTCAATTGCATCTTTGAGTTCATTAACGGCTTCACTAAAAGCATTTCTGACTTTTGTTCCATTGTTGTTCATTGATTGGATGTAATAGGTTAAATATGGATTTTGTGAAGTTATACGGGCAATCATATCAATCATCAGGTTGTATATTGGACTTTCGTAATCTTCAGTTCCTGAAATATCGACTTTCAGCTTTTCCATTGCAGAAGCGGTTGAAATAAATGAGAAATGGGTTAAAACCTGAACTATGCTCATCATAAAATCATGGTGTTCTGCAGTGGTCTCTATTATTCTCATGTTTCTGTTTGCCAAATAGTCATAGACTTTTTTATACCATTTGCCTTTTTCAGGTGCAGTCAGGACGATTACATGATTGTCCACTTCTGTTGTTCTTGGACCGAAAACAGGGTGGGTTGGAATATATTCGACGTTAGGCGGCAGATATTCTTGCATAGCTTTCATTGGCTCTTCTTTTATTGAGGTAACATCAATCATTACTGAGTCTTTTTTCATAAATGGAGCGACTTCCTTGATAACTGATGTTGTCACATTAATTGGGACAGATATTATCAGCATATCGCTCATTTCAGCCAATTCAATATTTGACTCAATATATTCAACATTTAACTCATCTGCAACTTTGCGACCTTTTTTATGGTCTCTTGCGGTTATGGTCACCTCAAATTCATCCCTAAAATAATAAACTAGGGTTTTTCCTAAACCGTCAGTTCCACCTATTATTCCAATTTTCATATTAATAACTTTAATAAACATTACATATAAATAATTAATACAATGAAAATCGTTAAGCAAGATACAAAAGAAGGAGTTATTGAGGTCATTCCAGAAACTCTGGATGATTTGTGGCACCTGTCCCATATTGTTGAAGTTAAGGATAATGTTTCATCTAAAACAACTCGACGTATTCAGGATAACACTGGAGATAAGTTAAGAAGCGATAGGGGTGTTAAAAAAACATTTTACTTAGGAATTGATGTGGAAGGTATTAATTTTCATTTATTCACTGGAAAATTAAGATTGACGGGAGTTATTACAAGAGGGCCTGAGGATCTAATTCCTTTGGGCTCACATCACACTCTAGAAGTCAAATTGAATACTCCTCTAACAATAAAAAAATTGAAATGGCCTAAATGGGCATTAAAAAGATTGAAACAGGCTATTGATGCTTCCAAAAAATTGTCTGCAATCATCGTTGTAATTGAAGATGATACGGCCACATTAGGTTTGATGAGACAATTTGGAATTGAATATTATGGCCCCGTTAAGGGAAACATCTCCGGAAAGCGTATTGTTGATAAAAACAGGGATAAAAACATTATTAAATTCTATGAAAGCATAATCGAGTCAATTAATAAATTTGATTCAATTCAAAACATTATTATAGCAGGACCTGGATTCTATAAAAATGACTTTTATGACTACCTTAAGGACAAACATAAGGATTTAGCTTCAAAAGCCATCATTGAAAGCACAGGCACTGGCGGAAGAGTTGGAATTCATGAAGTTTTAAAGAAAGGCACTGTGGAAAAACTTACTGTTGAAAATAGGGTAGCTAGTGAAATGATGGCAGTTAATAACCTTTTGGAGGAAATTGGTCAAAATTCTTCAAAGGTAGCATACGGTTTAAAGGAAACTAGTGAGGCCATAAACTTGGGTGCTGTCGACAGATTACTAATTTTGGATAAAATGGTTGCAACTAATAATTTAGGCCAACAAATGGACATGGTTGAAAATATGAAAGGTGAAGTCATGGTCATTAGTTGTGAACATGATGGCGGCAAGCAATTGGAAAGTTTAGGTGGTATCGCAGCTATTTTGCGATATGCCTTATCATAGATTATATATAGTATTATAATTATAAGTTATAAGTGATAAATATTGTGAGTTATTGTTATGTATACATCGATGGTTACGGCATTTATTTTTGTTTTCATTATTTGTTTATTTGGAACTGCAATGGTAAATATCGTATTTAGGTTTTTTGGTAAAAGAGGATATTTGGGCAACTTATATCCTAATGTGAGAGGAGGCATTCCTCGTGGAGTTGGTATTGTTCCATTTATTTTATTGTCTTTTTATTTTTTACCAAATTTCAATGACCTTGTTTTAATCATTGGTGTATTTGCTTTCATTGATGATATTTTCGGTAGAAGAAAGTTCAGTTTTGTAAATTTGGAAATTGGTCAATTTTCAAGAGGTATCGGCATGATTTTAGTAATGGTGGCCGGTTTTATTCATGGACTTGGTATTTCTTCAATTTTTATTGCATTACTGATTCAGCCGTTAAATATTTCAGATATGCAGCCGGGTTCATGTGCAATGGTTACTATGGTAATGTCTATTGTTACAATCGTATTTATGTTTATTATAGGAACTCTCCCTGTTGAAGAGCTTCCGGCAATTTATACTCCAGTTTTAATATTAGTTGTATGTTTAGCATACTGTCCACTGGATTTTGCAGGAAAGATAATGTTAGGTGAAGTTGGAAATCATAGTTTTGCTGTGGCTTTGGGTGTTGCATTTTATTTGATTGGTGGATTTTGGTGGTTAATTTTACTTTCAATATTTACAGTTTGCTTTACAGCGTTTGTCAGAAGAAATACTCTTAAAGTATTCTTTAGGCAACGTTTAAGAATTCTTGATCCAACATTTGGTGATTATATTATGGATGTTTTAACAGGTGGGGGATTAGGTGACTTATTCCGTAAATGGATTCTTAAGGATAAGCAATATGAGGTTAATAATGATTTACTGATTTCCTTAGGTTTCAGAAGACTATTATTCAATCCCCATGCAAATCATCCGAACATGTTTATTCCAGAACCTAATTCTCTTAGGAGGAATTATTAATGAGGGGATTAATTGTTGTAACTGGAAGGGGATTAGGTGGAGATGCTGTTGTTGCTTTAAATGTAATTGAAGCCCTTGAAGAAAAAGGCGTCGAATGTGAAATTGCACTGGATGAGGAAGCACCAGGATTATTGTTTAAAAAACATGGTTACTCTTGGCATAAAATTACTGTTCCTATGGCCGGAGGACATGCCGCAACTAAAGCATCTTCTGCTAAAGCTGCTTTAAGAACATTATCTGCTGCTTTAAAAGCAAGAAAATTAATAAAAAAATTGGATGTTGATTTTGTTGTTGGAGTTATCGGAGGAGGATCTGTTATAGCAAGTCTCGGTGCTAAGTTGAATAGAAAGCCTTGCGTTACATTATGCTGTACTCCTTTGGATATGAAAGTATGTCCTAGATTAAATCACACCATAATCTTGCCGGAATATTACATGTTTAAGGAAGATGTTTTGCCTGAAAACATATCCAAAACATTTTATCCATTGGATGATGATGTTGATTCCGGTGATAGTGCAGTTGCTTTAGAAAAACTTAAAGAGTATCCTTTGTTTGATGAAAACAAAAAAACTATTTTATTCTCTTCAGGTTCATCTCTTTTTAAAGGCATAATTGAAGCAGCAAACAATTTCGCTGAATTTACTGATGATTATAATATTGTAATGATTGGATATCCTCTGCAGGATGAGTTTTTGGATTTAATCAATGAAGATAAAATTATTTATCTGGGATTCATTGATTGGCTAAACCATCTCAATAAATTTATAGATTTGGCAGTCCTGACTGATGATGGAGTTATAATTGAAGAGATTTTGGTATCTGAAGTCCCTATTGTAACCATAACCAAAATCAAATGGGGAAGATATCACAATATGGAAGGTGTCTTTAAAGGAGCCCTTATGGAAACAGATATGGAACATGCTAATGAAACTGTTTTGCAGGCTTTTGAAAATTATGATTCCTTAAAAGAAGGTGCTGATCATTATGCTAAGATTTTATTAGAGACAAAATCTAATTTAGCACAAAAAATAATTGATATTTGTGGAAATAAATTATAACCACAAATTTTTAATAATTTTATAGTTCGTATCGCTAGACGGATGTATTTCCAAAAAGTTAGAATATTCATCTAACGGAGAATCTATTCTCATTAAATAAGATAAATATGCCACGTCACTTACTGATGATGGGGAAATGGAATTTATCTTTTTAATTTTGTTGTTTTCACTATCAAATTCTATTTTTGCCAAACCTGTGTCTCCTGTCAGTATTTTCCAAAAGGAATTAGGTCCAGCTATTGAGGGTAAAGTGATGGTTTCTGTTTTCACATCCTTGATTTTTTCATTTTCAACAAAACTGTATTCGTTGTTCAAACTTATGCACTGCGGAATTGAATTGTAACTTATCTTATTCAGGTATCCTGCCATATTTCTTGCAGCACAAATACCTTCCATCCGAGCTACTGGTGTCAGCTGCCAGCCTCCGGTAACATCGCCCGCAGCATATACATTATCGCGGGAAGTTTTCATAAACTCATCGACTTTGATGGTATTGTCAGGGTTAATGTCAACAAAACCTTGGGCAATTTCTGAATTTGGGATTCTTCCTGTTGCGAAAAATGGAATTCCCTCAAGTTCATCACCATTTGAAAGAACAACTTTATTCTTACCGCATTCACTAATGTCTGTATGTTCTAGGATATTGACCTGAGGTATAATATATTTTAATATATATTTTTTGAAGTCAGGGTCAATTTCTTTTAAGAATTCACTTCGGGCAATAACATTGACTTCACTTCCTAATGTTGAGAAAATGTTGGCCAGTTCACAGGCAATAATTCCTCCCCCAACAATATTCAGCTTTTCAGGGAGGTTGTCAATTTTTAGAATATCTTTATTGGTCAATCCGTATTTGCTGCCTTTGACATATGGAATATGTGGCCTTGCACCGGTAGCGAGTAATAATTTATCGTATTCTAAGCTTTCACCATTAACTTCTACATTATTTTCGTTGATTTTGGCTTCTCCATAAATAATTTTATTTCCAACGCTTTCATTTTCTATTTGGTTTAACTTTCTTAGAAATTCCTGTGTTTCAGTTATTTTCTCCACTATTTTATCATAACTTACACTGATTTGGCTTTTAACAAATCCGAATTCATTAAAACGTCTGTTTGAATCGATAAATTTTGATATGTCGCTCAGTGCACAGATAACCATACATCCTTCATTTAAGCAAGTTCCTGCAATATGATTCTTTTCAATTAAAATAACATCTTTTCCTAATTTTCCAAGTTCATAAGAACCTAATCTTCCTGCAGGACCTGATCCAATAACAATATTTGTCACTTCATCACCTATTAGTTAATTTTATATAATAATTAATAATATATTTTATTTATTAACTAATTTAAATATTGAGGGGATGAAAAAATATGTGTATTGCAGCGCCGGCACAAATAGTTAAAATTGACAGAGAAGAAAATGTGTTATATGCTGACTTTGGTGGAGCAAGACAGGCTGCTAAAATGGATTTGCTTCCGGATGTAGAAGTTGGTGAATATGTTTTAATCCATGCGGGTTATGCTATTGAAAAATTATCTGAAGAAGCTGCTAAAGAATCTTTAGAAGCTTGGGAAGAATTATTGGACGTTCTTGAAGAAGAAGATAAAGAAATGGAAAAAGCAAGAATGGAATCTGGTTTATATCAATAGATTGATACTCTATTGACACCTTTTATTTTTAAAAATTCACTTAACAAATCACCATCAATAGGACTTTCCGTTATTATTGTAAGTATCGGAAAGTTTTGCATTGCACTGTCTTCAGCATAAGCTTGCCTTATGTTTATTCCATTTTTTGAAATTAGTTCTGTTGTTGCAGCAAGTACTCCTTCGTTATCTGATCCAACTTCGATTTCTATTGCACCTAAATTTACTATTTTTGCTATATTTTTAAGCAATGTTCCGGCAGGAATAATATTATTAAACAAATCAAATAATTGTGGGTCTTCTTTAATCACATCAATTGTGGATTTAATAGCTCTTCTATCAACGTCTGATGCTGTTGCTAATGCTTTATCACTTATTTTTAAATTTCCACAGTATATTTTACCGTCTTCTTGCACTGAAAGGCCCAATTCAATCATCTTTTCTGCAACACGTATTCTTGCAGGGTATTTTTTAAATTTTTCTTCTATGATTTCCCACATTTTTATTCTCCATTACACATTTTTGTACATTTAAGTTATATTATGTAGAATATAGTATTTAAATATTCGGAAAATATTGAAAAAATTTAGATAAAATTATCAAGTAAAAAATAATTCAGTAAAAATAGTTTAGAAAAGTAGGCTAGATGGGATTCGAACCCATGACCTCCCGGTTATCAGCCGAGCGCGCTAACCAAGCTGTGCCACTAGCCTATGTAACAACAAATATATTTATGGTTTTCATCATTATATAAATGTTTTGGTTTTTCATTGTTTTTTGATAAAAAATTAAAATGTTCAAGTTAATTGTCATAAACTAACTTGAATGGATGGTAGTTGTGTGGTGTTGAAATATAATTATCTGTTAATCATTTCGTTGATTGAATCTGCCATAACATGGCCTTCAACAACAATAGTAACTTTGGATACTCCATCAACCTTTTCGGCTTGAGTTTTAGCATCTGCAGCAATACGAGTAACACTCATACAACCAGGGTTGGTTGGTTTAATAACAATTTTTGCTTCGTCGCCTTCTACACTAATATCTTGTACAATTCCCATTTCAACGATACTTATTCCCATATGAGGATCGTTAATAACAGAAACTGCATCTCTAATTGAATTTACTAATTCTTCAGACATATATTGCACCTCTTATAATCATTAGTAATTTGTATAACAACTAATATATTTTATGTTGATAATTTAAAATATTTATATATTATTGTTTTGTAAATTTATTTTACACGATGTTTTATTTTAACACCTATAACATTTGAACATAATTCCATCTCGTGGCCGGTTAAAACGGCTCTGCCCACTCCAACAACTTCGTCATCTTTTACAACAACCACTTCATCATTAGGAATGATATTGTGGTCGGCTTTGTTAATTCCTGGAGCAAAAACAGTATTTGTTTCTAGATTAAAATCTATGTTGACAATATTAATACCCAAATCTTTTAAAATTTCTCCACCAGCTAAATTCAGGCGATAAAGCCCATAATCTTTATTTAACATGGCAATCTGTTTGCCGTTAACTATAATCTGCTTGTGATATCTGCCTTTTGTTTTGACATCATCTGGAATGAATTCATAAGCCTTTGGCCCGAATTGATAAACGGCAATTGATCGGAGTTCATTCAAAACCTTATCTCTTCTGTTAATTTTATTATGGTTTTTAAGCTCCATTCTTAAGTTATATATTGAATCAGGGGATGTTGGCTTTCCATTCTTGCAAGTTAGAGTAAAATCATCTAAAAATGCTTCACAGGATTCCAAATATCCTCCGTGGAGATGAGCAATAACATTTTTGCCTTCACAGTACTTTTTTATCAGCTGTCCGCTTTCCCTAATTTCGTCCTGGGACCATGAACCTGTGGTACTGACATCGTAAGACTGGATTGGAAAAGTGTTTTCAAGTTCTCTTGGACATATTCCAAACGGTGAAGTTACAATAAGCTCTTGAAATGATCGGGTAACTTTTCTGAAAGCCTGATGTGATTTGGAATTGGAATAAGGTTTTTTCATACTGCATGGGAGTAAAACGACACTATCTCCAATAGGCTTCATTAATTCCATCCTTTGTCTCCATCTTACAGCCTCAGGCCGGTATAATGATTCTTCACTTGAACATATCACTTTCATTCTAATCATCCTTAAAAGCTTGTATTAATTCTTCATCAAGTTTAATTAAACGTTTAATATTGTCATCAGGATTATCCATACGGAATTTCCATTTTTTGATTACATAATCAACATCAACTTCTTTTGTCCCGCTAATCAGGTTATCTGCATGGGCAACGATTTTTTCTTCTAAAGTTTCCGGAACATAAGACTTTTCAAAAAGACCTAATTCCTTGGCTTCATCTTTGGTAATTCCTGCGCCAATATGCCTTTCAATTATATTTAAAACTTCTTGGGGGTAGTTATATTCACGGGCAATTTTAACGCCTTCAACTGCATGGGTAATGTCGTGAGTTCTAGATCTTCCTATATCATGCAGTAATGCACCTTTTCTTATGAGTTCCTTATCTGCTTTGGGAAAATTCTCAGCTATTTGGAATGCTTTTTTACACACTGCTATAGAGTGGTCTATTACATTCTGTGGTGTTTTTTCTTTTTTAAGAATTTCAATTTCCATTATATCAATTTATTCATTAATTGCTTCTTCAAATTTCTTGAAATTCTTTTTATCAATTGTAATCCTTCTTTTTAATAAAGATTTTTCTTTTTTAGCATCGTATGGCTCTAGTTCATAGTCACATACCGGACAGTAGAATTCAAAATCTGAAGATTCACTGTAATCTCCTTTGAAATGTTCCGGGTCCATACAGCAGATGAAGTATAAATTGTTTTCTAAATCATCTAACAGCTCTTGCCTTTCATTTAACCTTTCTGTGTAGAATTCAGTAATTTTTTCCACATATTCCTCTTTGTCAAATTTCCAGGTATATGTGAACCATTGAGTTTCAGGGTCTTTGTTTCTTTTGTAGTTGGCAATTGAAGCATCATGCAATTTGTATAATAATTTTCTAACAGTATTCAATTTGATGTCTGTTTTTTCATGTATCGCTTCATCGGTTTCAATTCCGTCAATTAATGCTTGGATGATGGCTTTAACATTTTTTAAATCGTCAGCGTCTACAATTTGTTCTAAAAAATCGTTAACTATTGGATTATTTATCATTAAATTACCCCTAAACAATAATATTATTAATTTGTTTTTTCTATTATAAAAAGTTAGTTAATTTTTCTTATGATAACTGCAGGGGTGTGTGTTATGCTGTCAAGAGCTTCAATAGTCACTCCAGTTTCGGAGGTGCCTAAAACTTCTTTGACACTATGAATTGTTTTCATTTCTGTAGATAATGATTTTTGATAGTCTTCAGCAATGTTTGCTATTTTTAAAGCTTTTTCCACGCCAATCTCTTCGCTGCAGCCTAATGGTGTTGAACCCATGTTTTCGCTCAATTGGCCTTTTACATATCCGAAAAATCCTTTGTCTGCTTCAATTCCGTCGATAGCTATTGGCAGGCCTGTAAAGTATTTGCCATTTTTCATGTATGTTGCATCTGTATCTATAATCATTACGCAAACTTCCTTTCCAATCTCTGCCTTGATTTTGCATGCAACTTTTTCAGGATCCTTCGGAAGCAGTGAAACGCAAGTTCCCGGAGCATTGCTCAAGTCAATTCCTGCCTCTGAAGCAGGTTTCAATGCATGTTTAAGTCCATATAATTGCAGAACAACTTCCTTATGGGCTTTAGTTTCTTCGGGTAATCTCCTTAAATTTTTAATGGTTCTTTTCTTGATTTTCAATAGCGGTCCTAAAACATATCCCCATAGATATTTGCTCCAGAAGGTCGTTAGAAATTTGGCGGTAAGTGATGGTGTGTATTCTGCCTCATCGATTAATCTGCCTTGAGAAACAGAAATGGGTGTTTCTGCAATTACCAGATAATCTCCATCTTCCATTAATTTACGGGCAGGTATTATTATTGAGTTCAAATCTTCATTTGGTTTTATATATCCGGTTTCTATAGGAATTACCATGTAATCTCCATTGATTACATGTTTTATATTTTCGTCAATCATGTTATCTTAAATATTATATAATAGCATATTATATTTAAAGGTGAATTAATATGAAGATAACATACTTTGAAAAAGAAGGTGAAGACTACACTGATGAATTAGTTGCTGCCGTAAAGGAAAGATTAGATGAATCTGATGAAATAGATAATATTGTTATAGCGTCTGCAACAGGCAAATCTGCTTTAAAATTATATGATGCAATAAATGGCGATGCAGAAATCATTAATGTAACACATCATTCCGGATTTAAGGAAGAGAATGAATTGGACATAAGTGATGAAATGTTGGATGAACTTGATGAAAAAGGTATTGTGACTTTTATTGGATGCCATGCTTTCAGTGGTGCAAATCGTGGCGTAACTAATAAATATGGAGGATTTGCTCCTTTGGATATTGTTTCCGATACATTGCGTATGATTTCCCATGGTGTAAAGGTTGCCTGTGAGATATCTATAATGGCTGCTGATGCAGGTTTAGTTCCTGTGGGCGATAGAATCATAGCTATTGGTGGTAGAGGTTCTGGTGTTGATACTGCAGTAATATTAACTCCGGTTAATGCTAAAGATTTATTCAACTTGAAAATTCATGAAATAATAGCTATGCCAAAGGATTAATTTGATTTAATTGCCGGTTTAATAACTATTTTTTTAAATTTTTTATAAATATAGTTGCATTTAAATATTAGTTTAAACAGAAATATTTAACAATATTATTTTTAAGTAGAGTATGTGGGGTTAATTCGTGAAATTTATAGATGATGCAATAAAAGAATCTGAAGAAAGAATGGAAAAAGTTGATTCCAAACAAACTATTACGTCCGATATTGATGAAGATCTTATCGGATTCATCAAAAAAACTAATATTTTCGTTGTTGGTGCTGGTGGTGCAGGAAACAACACAGTTTCAAGATTAAATGATATTGGTATTGAAGGTGCTGAAACTATTACTGTCAATACTGATGCACAAGATTTATATTATAGTAACGCTGACAAAAAAATTCTTTTAGGTAGAAAAACTTCTGGTGGACTAGGTGCTGGTGGAGATCCAAGCATCGGTGAAGAATGTGCCGAAGAAACTGAAGATGAAATAAGGGAAGCACTTGAAGGCGCAGATATGGTATTTGTTACTTGCGGTCTTGGTGGAGGAACAGGTACTGGTTCAGCCCCTATTGTCGCTAAAATTTCTAAAAAATTAGGTGCTTTGACTGTGGCTGTTGTTACCATGCCATTCTCTGCTGAAGGTATTAGGAGAAGAAACAATGCTGATGATGGTTTAGAAAAACTTCAAGAAGCAGCTGATACCGTAATTATTATTCCTAATGATAAATTATTAGAAGTAGCTCCAAACCTTCCATTAACTAAAGCATTTTTAGTTTCTGATGAAATCTTAGGAAGAGCTGTTAAAGGAATCACTGAATTAATTACTAAACCAGGTATTGTAAGTTTAGACTTCGCTGATATTAAGAGTATCATGGAAGGTTCAGGTATGGCAATGATTGGTATGGGTGAATCTGACTCTGGAGACAGAGCATTAGAATCCGTACATGAAGCATTAAGCAGTCCTTTACTCGACATCGATATTTCAAATGCTACTGGTGCTTTAATTAACATATCTAGTGGTGAAGATTTAACATTACATGAATCTGAAAAAATCGTTCAAGTTGTTGCTGACAAATTGGATCCTGAAGCTAATATTATTTGGGGTGCTCAACTTGACTCTTCATTACAAAGTACTGTTAGAACCACTATTGTTGTTTCTGGAATCAATACTGATGATGAAGAATCAAATGTTGATTTTGATGATGATGAGGAATCTGCTGGTGAAGCTCAAGCTAATAACGATCAGTTAGATGATTTTATTGATGGAATTTTCTAAATCCATC
>NZ_JAZTXC010000072.1:0-20729 GCF_045636185.1 Methanobrevibacter sp.
ATTAAAAAAAAAGAATATGTAAAAGTAATCCTATTTGATTACTTTACTTTTGATAATTTCCACTCTTTTAAGTGGGTAGATTTTTTTAGCTCTGTGGTAAATTTCAGAAGCTAATTTACCGTTTACTGATGATTTAACTAATTCTTCGTAAGTTCTTTCAGCAGCAGTTTCTTTAAGTAAGTCAATGATTACTTGTCTCATGTATTTTTGCTGGGAAGATTTTGCTCTTCTGATAGTTACTGCCAATACATGAAGTTTGATTTTGCGTTCATCTTTAGTTGTTACGATAGTGGAAGCATCGATTCTGGAAGTTCCTCTTCTAATCATACTTCTTACATAATCGGTAGTGGTTTTGTGACCAGTGAATTTTGTGGATGCAACATCGCCAGCTACATTATCGATTTCAAATCTGAGTTTGATGTATTGTTTTGAGAAGTCACCGGTTAATTCCCTCATTGTAACTTCAACGCCTCTTCCGATTAAGAGATCTGCATCTTTAGCTGGAGTTTCTCCAATTTCTTTTTCTTCAAACATTAATGGTGTTTTAATAGTAAACCATGATTTTTCTTTCCAAGTATCACGTACTCTACGTCTTGCTTTTGCCTTTGCCATTATATCAACCGTTTTTAAATTTTTAAAATATTTTTTTTATAATTTAGCGAATAGCTATTTAATTTTGAAAAATAGTCCTCAAATAGAGTATTTCAGTAATCTTACATAAAATAATCTATAAAATGAAATTATAACAGATTATATCTCTATAATCTCTTATTTGACTATTGTGAGTTCTTCTCACGTTATTTAAAGAATAATTTGTAATTCAGTTTTATTTAATTAAAACCCGCCCTTAAAGGTTACTATTACATATTTTATTCATGGTATATAAATATTGTTAAAAAAAATATAACCTCTTTTTCAAAACATTGCCGATTTGAAATATTTCAATAATTTTTAAAATGACATTGGATTTTCCATTCTATTTTTCCCCAAATCACTTCTGTTCGGGCGCATTTTCTGTTTCTTCAATATCATTATCTATTTTTTTAACAACTCTTGCAGGAACTCCCAGGGCAAGTGAATTGTCTGGAATATCCTTTGTAACAACTGCACCGGCACCGACAACAACATTATTTCCAATTGTTACTCCAGGAAGAACCGTAACATTACCCCCCAACCACACATCATTACCAATATGGATTTCTGTTGCTTTTGCCAAATGTTTACGTCGACCTTTTGGACTTAATGGATGATTAACAGTTGTAATTAATGTATTTGGTCCAATCATTACATTGTCCCCAATATAGACCTCTTTAATATCAAGAATTGTTAGATTATAGTTTGCTGTAAAATTATCTCCTATGAAAATGTTTTTTCCATTGTCAAAAGAAAATCGTTTGCACATCATGACATTACTTCCCACAGAGCCTAAAATCTCACATAGCACCTCATATTGCTTTTCAAAATCAGCATCATCAATTGAATTAAATTTAGTACTGTTTTGGATTGCCCTTAATTTAAGCAAACTTATTTCTTCATCATCATAAGAATATTCAAGACCTGCCTTTAATTTTTCAATTTCTTTCATAGTTTAACTATTGATTTATCACAAATAAAAATATGGCGAATATCAACAAAGTTTTTGAAAAATCATTAAAACATAAGATAAATTGCACCTATAATAATCAACACAGCAAAAATTTTCGGTATGTAATTTGTCTTTTTTATGAATGATTCCAAATCGATTTTGGATAAAACAAAACTCAAAACAAGCATGGTCAATCCAAAACCTAAAGCATATAGAATAATGTTGAATGCAGCATATAATGAATTGCCTGATGTTACCAGAAGTGAAATCAATGAAATCAGATAAGCACTGTAACACGGAGCCCATGCAATAGAAGTTAAAAAACCAAGGCTGAATGATCCCAAAACCCCATCATGATTTTTTGACTTGACATTTACAAAGCTAAATGAATAATCAAACAGCATCATAATTCCTATAATCAGCAGTATAATAGCTGAGACATATCTCACATAAACAATATACCTATAGAGAATCTCTGTAAAGAATCCCGTTAGAAAAATAATGACTGTAAAAATCGAAAATAACCCTAAAGTAAATGATATTATTTCAATTTTTGATTTGGTCTTCAAGCTAAATGCTATAAAAATAGGCAGAATAGGCAATATGCATGGAGACAATATTGAAATTACCCCCATGAAAAAAGAGATTAATGGAAAAACTTCCATTATATCGCCTTAATTACCTTTAAAAATTCATTGGCATCAACATAACCCTCAATGCGTTGAATTTCCTTTTGATTTGAATCTAAAAATACTGTAGTCGGTGTTCCAAAGACTTTATATTTGCCGGCAATATCCGGATGAGCGTTGATGTCGACAAAAACTAAAATATAGTTTTTGTTTAACTCGGATATTACATTACCGTTAGACAATACATCCTTATTAAACATGTCACAATACTTGCAATCCTTTTGATCAAATACCACCATAACGCTTTTATTTTCTGCATGAGCCTGATTAATAGCACCTGATAAATCAGTAGCGTTATTAATTGGATCAGCAGCAAAGCCAGCAGATATGCTGGCTGTTAAAATAGCTAAAATTAACAATAGCATAACGTCTTTTCTCATACAAATACCCCCATAATAATCATTGACAAAATAAACACATCAGTACATAAATGCGTAATATATGAAATTAATATATTCTTAGTTTTGATATAACCAATAAATTCAAATATTGAACCTAAACCCTGCATACAAAATGCATATAACAAAAATTTAGGGTCCAATGCATGCAAATATGCAAAACCTAACATTACCAAAAGCATGGATACAATTACAGACAATTTACGGTTGTCAGTATATTTATAGAATATTCTTAAAAAAAACATGAACGGAACGAATTTGATAAATTCTTCACCCATTAATGAAAAAATTAAGGGAGGAATTGACCATATCGTTGTTGTAGATTCATCTACAAGCGTGGCAGAAGGTATGGAAAGTGCAGTCAAAGCAGTGTCCATAACTAATGCATAAATCATATATCCTACAAAAAGTCCTACTGCAAGTGCAATTTCTTTGGCTTTGGGCATTTGAAATATTGCCTTATAATCCCATTTTAAAAAATACAATACTGGAATGATTGAAATACAACAGCCAATTAGACCAAATACTAATGATTCGCTAGAAGCAACTATAAAACCTAGTCCTGCAGCAAAAAACAGTATAATCCAGCCCCATTTTGGCATATATGGATTTTTCTTATAGAACGGAAAATCCAAATCCTTATTTTCAAAACTAAACCAATCAATATTAGACATAGTATAAAATTTATTTTAAATATTAATAAAGTTATAGGGAAAAAATATGTCAAATAACACAAATTACAAAAAATGCTAAAAAATGTTGAAAGAAAAAGTGATGGAAAACATCAAGCAGGATGAAATCAACTGCTTGAAATTTAAATAACACATTTAATTTTTCATGAAGTTATAATGGTCAATGTAGCGTTTCAAAACCTCATCGACAGATCCTTCATCCATCACCAATTTAATATTGGCCTGGTCAGCTTTGACTTTAGATTTAAAACCATATTGTGCAGTAATGATAACATCACAGTCTTCACATGCACTAATTACTTTTCCGCCCTGATGCTGGCTTTCAAGATCTATATCAACTTCCCTATGTTCAACAAGGGTCAAATCATCGTTTTCATAGTCATATATGTATAGGGAATATCCTTTTCCCAAATGCAAATCCACATCCTGACCATTGGAAGATACAACAGCTATTTTCATTTAATCACCTAGTTTTTTTATTATTCGAGCAACATTTTCACCAAATAATCGTATAGTTTGAATTCCTTCAGTGTCTTCAAAAGCGGTTCCCTCTTCACCTGCAACAACCATATTCCAGTAGGTACTGCCTGCAACAATCATGTTATTAATCGGGAAAAACATCATCATTTCCTGCAGCGTCAATGTCTGACCCCCGCGTCTTCCGACGGCTATAGGACCTCCCACTTTCCATGTCAGGAATTTGTCCGTGTCTCTTGAGACCTTACCGATTCTTTGAAGTGCCGCCATGATGTCTCCCCTTGCAGTTCCAAAGTAAACCGGCGCTGCCGGAATAAAACCGTCCGCATCGCGAATCTTATCAATAATTTCATCCAAGCCATCATTTAAAACGCAGTTTCCCTTTTCACGACATTTCAGGCAGGCAACACATGATTGAATTGTCTTGCCTTTAAGGGATAGAATTTCAGTTTCAACACCGTTTTTCTCTATTTCTTCTGCACATGCCTTCAAAACATCCAGCGTATTACTATTGGCTCTTGGAGAAGCGTTCAACAATATTACTTTTGCCATGATGTCACCCTAAACTTCAGCACCATCCAATGCATGGTGGCAGGAACAATCACAATCCTCTGCATTTTTAATGAAATTATATATTAATTCAAGCAAATCCTTTTCAAGAGACTGGACCATTTCAAATACTTCGTCAATTGTCAATTCGTTTTCTGATATTCCTGAAGCATAATTGGAAACAATGCAAATTGAATTATAACACATTTCCCTTTCACGAGCCAGAGTCACCTCAGGAAGACCTGTCATGCCAACCAAATCTCCTCCAAGCATTTTAAACATCCTTATCTCAGCAGGAGTTTCAAATCTTGGACCCTGTGTGCAGACGTAGGTTCCTCCCAATATCACATCACCAGATTCCTTTAGGATATCCCTTAAATGAGAACAATATGGTTCCGTTACATCAATATGAACAACCTTATCCTCATAAAAGGTCTTTTCACGACTTTCTGAAAAGTCCAGAAAATCATCAGGAATGACAAATGACCCAGGAGGCATTTCCAGATTCATTGAACCGACAGAATTCGTTGCTATTACCTGAGTAACCCCAACATTTTTAAGTGCATCAATATTAGCTCTGAAATTGATTTTATGTGGAGGAATGCTGTGACCAGAGGCATGTCTTGGGATGAATGCTACTTTTTTTGAGAAAATATCCAAAATGGATACTTCAACATCCCCGTAATCCGTAGTGACTATCTTCTTTTCAACATTATCTGCCCTGGAGGTTATTTCATAAACTCCGCTTCCACCAATAATTCCAATCATTTTAATACTATCCTTTTGTAACTGCTAAAGGCTTGAGTTTTGCAACAAGCTTTGCGATTCCTGTAGAATCGGATACGCGAACTACGCTGTCAACATCCTTATATGCACCAGGCGCTTCCTCAGCAATTACATTTTTGGATGTTGCCTTAACTCTAATTCCGTTGCTTTTCATGTAGTTGACAATATCTTCAGGATCGTAGTCCTTTTTAGCCTGTGAACGTGAAAGAACTCTTCCTGCACCGTGTGCTGTTGAACCGAAAGTCTCTTCCATTGCAGTTTCGGTTCCGTGCAATACGTAGGAAGCTGTACCCATAGTTCCTGGAATCAATACAGGCTGGCCGACTTCACGGTATTTGAGTGGAACCTCTTCACGGCCAGGTCCGAATGCACGGGTTGCCCCTTTTCTGTGGACAAGAACCTCAACGTCGTTTCCTTTAAAATTATGAGTTTCTTCTTTTGCGATATTGTGTGCTACATCATAGACTATCTGCATGTCCATGTCACGGGCGGATTTGCCTAAAACATCCTCAAAGGATTCACGAATCCAATGGGTAATCATCTGCCTGTTTGCCCATGCATAATTGGCTGCAGCATACATTGCACTCAAGTAGCTTTGTGCTTCTTTAGAATCAATAGGTGCGCAGGCAAGTTGTCTGTCTGCAATATCTATTTTATAATTTTTATAAGCCTTATCCATTAGTCTTAAGTAATCTGAACATACCTGGTGTCCGCAGCCTCTGGAACCTGTATGTACCATGATGACAATCATTCCCTTTTCCAGACCATAGACTTCAGCTACCTCTTCGTTGTAAATTTCATCGACAACCTGAATTTCCAGGAAATGATTACCTGAACCAAGAGATCCAAGTTGAGGAATTCCTCTTTTTTTAGCCTTGTCACTGACTTCAAAGGAATCTGCAGCTACAATTCTACCGTTTTCCTCCAAAACTTCCAGGTCTTCATCCCATCCATAACCTTTTTCAACAGCCCATTCAGCACCATAATCCAGAACGTCATCAATATCCTCTTGAGATAGTTTCACTTTTCCTTTTGAACCTACACCTGAAGGAACATTTTTAAATAATGCATCAACAAGCTCATCCAAATGATCTTCGATGTCTTCCTGGCTCAAATTAGATTTAATCAGCCTTACTCCACAATTAATGTCAAATCCCACACCACCAGGAGACACAACACCGTTTCTCATGTTGAATGCTGCAACTCCACCAATCGGAAAACCGTATCCAAAATGGATATCCGGCATTGCAATGGAATATCTGAATACACCAGGCAAGCATGCAACATTAACTATCTGCTGGACTGCTCCCTCTTCAAGGGCATCAAAACTTTCATCATCAATATATAATCTTCCGGAAGCTCTCATTTTCCTGTTATAGCTTCCAGGGACTTCATAAACATTATCCCTAATTTTTTTAATTTCATCTTTGATAGTCATAAAAATCACGAGTTTAGTATGTTTTAATATTTTGATTTAATTGATTAAATAATTTATCCATATTACCCAGAAAAATAATAGAAAATATTTCGTCAAATAATCCATTATTGTTTAGAAAACACCTCAATTTAATTTTCAGTTCAAAAATTATTCAATATTCGTTCCCATTAATTGAACAGACAGATAACTTTTTAAAAAGTAAAAAATATAAATACACTTACAAACTGGGAGAAAAAAATATGAAGAAAATAAAAATATTTTTAATATTTCTTGTTTTATTCATATCTATTAGCGCTGTTTCAGCTGAAGGAAACTTTACAGCACTTCAGGACGAAATTGATGATAGTGCTTATAGTTTAGAAATAACACAAGACTATACATATGATAATTCGACGGACAATGATTTAAAAGATGGAATTGTAATAAATAAAACTATTTTTTCAATAAACGGTAACGGCCACACAATAGACGCTTCAAATCAAGCCACTATTTTTAATGTTATTGGAAATATTGTGTCAATATCCAACATTAAATTGATCAATGGATACTCTCCAGAAAATGGAGCGGCCATTTATGCAAATTCTAATATAATTTTAAACAACGTAACATTTATCAACAATAATGCTAGTAAAAATGGTGGAGCATTATTTAATTTTGAGACAAGTGTAATAAACGATTGTATTTTCAGCAACAATACTGCTGCAAAAGTGGGGGGAAATATTTATGCAACTGGACCGACCCATATTGGCAGATCAGTATTTATTAATTCGACAGGTTCAACCGGAACAGCAATATATTGTAACGAAACCCTTACAGTAACGGATTCAGGATTTGCAAATTTAATTTCAGATGAAAATGGCGGAGCCATATACACTTCAAACATTACAATAATTAAAAATTGTATTTTTAACAATAATACTGCCCAATGGGGAGGCAGCATTTACTCTTTAAGTAACATAACTATTATTAATTCAACATTTACCAATTCAAAATCCAAATATAGTGCAGCAGTGTTTGCTCAAGGAAATATAAGCATTTCAGATTCATACTTTGTAAATTTATATGCTAATACAACTGCAGGTGCAATAGGAATAAGACAGCCAAATATCATAGAAATAAATAACTGTACCTTTGCAAATGATATAGCAGAGAAAAATGGTGGTGGAGTTTATATAGATATGGGTAACAATTATAAAGACTTCAATACACATATAACAAATTCATCATTCTTTAATTGCAGCGGTGACTTCGGTGGTGCTTTAGTCCAATTGGAAGGTAATCTGACAATAGAAAATTCTGTTTTTTCAAACAATACTGCAGAATATGATGGAGGCGCAGTATATGTATCATATACGAATTTAAATTTGGACAACAATACTTTTGATTCAAATAACATAATTAATAATAAAACATATAATGGAGGCGCAATTTATTGCGACATGTCAAGAGTAAATGCAACCGATTTGATATTCACAGATAATGATGTAAATGCAGTTTATGCATACAATTGTTTATTGAATATGATCAATTGTGAATTTGAAAATAATGGCGAATCTATTCATGCAGTCTTTAGTGACTGTGAACTAAATGTCACTTTAAAAAATGATACTCAAGAGTTAAATGATACAAATTATATAACCAGCATAGCGGGCAAAACAATGCCTCTTGAACTCATTAATAATACAATTATTGTAGAAACATTACCTTCACGTTTTGACTTGCGTGAATGGGGATGGGTAAGTCCTGTTAAGGACCAAGGTGACATGGGCTCATGCTGGGCATTCGGAGCTATTGGAGCACTAGAATCAGCGTTGATTAAAGCTACAGGCACTACATATGACTTTTCAGAAAACAATATGCAAGACATTGGATTAAAATACTCAAAATATGGTTCTGAAGAAACTACAGAAGGAGGATACGCTGAATGGGCTTTGGCATATCTTATAGGTTGGCTTGGACCTTACCCAGTAGAATTTGATTATTATGATGAATTAGGTAAAATATCTCCACTGCTTGATGCGAATGAAAACATACACATCCATGATGCAATAATTTTAGGCCCACGTGAAAATGCAACAGACAATGATGCAATAAAAAATGCAATAATAAAATATGGTGCGGTGGATGTTACATATAATGCATGCCAAGAAAGTCCTTATTACAATGAAAATACCTCAGCACAATACCAGTACAATAGTACTGAACAGAACCATGCAATTACTGTTGTTGGATGGGACGATAATTTTTCAGCAAGTAACTTCATAATTACCCCACCAGGAAACGGAGCATGGATATTTAAAAACAGCTGGGGTAGTGAATGGGGAGAACAAGGATACGGATACATTTCATATTATGATCCAAGTATTTTCCATTATAAATATAATATAGGATTTATTATTGAAAATACGGAAAATTATACAAAAAATTACCAGACCGATTTGAGTGGAAATTTAACTATTGAAGAATATGAATCTGATGTAAACTACACAATATATTATAACAGCACCGGCAATGAATTAATCAGTGCTGTCGGAACTTACTTTAGCGGTGAAGATGAAGACTACACATTTGAAATCTATGTAAATGGTGTGTTAAAACATACACAAAATGGAACCGCACCATATCGCGGATACCATACAGTCAGATTAACCAAAGAAATTCCAATTAAGACCAATGACACATTTAATGTTGTGATGACTAAGCAAAGCATACCTATAATCAGTGCAACAAGACAAACTTTCCTATACAATATTAGTTTTATCAATACAGACGGCAAATGGAAAGATATGGGTCCGGAAAATAAAACTATCACTTTAAAAGTCTATACTAAAGAGTTAAGCATCTACACTCAAGACTTGGTTAAAATCTATAAAAACGATTCCCAATTTGAAGCAGCTATTGAGTATGCAAATGAAACTGTAACCTTTGAAATTAATGGTGTAAATTACACTCGTTTAAGTGATGCAAACGGAACTGCAAGATTAAACATCAACATGAACCCAGGAAACTACACAATCAAAACTACATTTAACGGCACCACTGTTGAAAATAACATTGAAGTATTGCCAACATTAATTGCACAGGATTTAGTTAAATACTACAGAAACGCTTCACAGTTCTACATCACATTGATTGACGGTACAGGAAAAGCTGTTCCTAATGTCAACATTACAATGAACATCAATGGTGTTTTCTACAATCGTACAACCAACGAAAACGGAACTGCAAAATTAAACATCAACCTAAACCCTGGAGAATACATCCTGACCGCAATCGACCCATTGACCGGCCTTCAAATGTCATACAGCATCACAGTTTTACCGATTATAAATGCTACCGATTTGGAAATGACATATCAGGACGGTTCAACATTCAATGCAAGCGTTGTAGATGGCCAAGGCAAACATTTAGTTAATGTAGGCGTAACATTCAACATCAACGGAGTATTCTACACAAGATACACCGATTCAAATGGTATAGCTAGACTAAACATTAACCTAATGCCTGGAGAATATATCATCACCTCACAATACGGCGAAGCAGTTATCTTCAATAAAATTACAATTGCAGCAAAAGAGGATTAACCACATCCTCTTAATCTTATTTTTTAATCCAGTTCTTGAAAAATTTATTAGAATATTACATTATATGTGTCAATTACCTACCTATTTTTTAGATAAACATATTTAAATCGAAAAATAAATTTATTATTGGAGGTGCAAAATGAACAAAAAAATAATTGCAATATTAGCATTGTTGATTGTTGCAGTAAGTATAACTGCAGTTTCCGCTTTCGACTTGGGAGACATTCTTGGAAATGATGGAAATAAAACAGCAAATGCTGGTAAAACAGTGGATATTGGTGGAATCAAGTTTAATATCCCTGCAGGTTTTGAAGAAGACAATTCAAACACCAGCAAAGAAATAGAAGCTTCATTTAAAAAACTTGGATTAAACTCCAGTGCGAAATTATTTATTAAAGATCAAAATGGAATTGGAATCTATGTCGCCAATTATACTGGTCTTGGATTAAGTTCTGATGAAGTTTTAAACTCTTTTAGCGGAAATTCAACCACAATCAATAAAATGCCGGGAAAATTGGATTCAGAAAACGGAGTATATGTATTCACATATGTTAAAGATGGATGTTTGATACTCGTATCTGTAACTGATAAAAATTTACTTAACAACGTTGTAATAGCTTAACTTTAAGCTATTCTTTTTCTTTTTTAATGATTTTACTATCAATTCAATCAAAAAAAAACATTGATAACAAACTCATTTTCTTTAAGAAAAAAAAATATTCTTTTTATTTAAAAAAAATTATTTTCTAAATAATGAAGATAATCCTGCAATCAGAAGCAGTAATGTACATAATTTAACCAAATGTGGGGTTCCAATCAAAACAAGAATAGCTGCAACTATAAAACCAACACCAGCAGCTTCCAAGTGCTTATTGGCACAATATGCAGATATGAAACCTATAAAAGCCCCAACAATAGCCAATATTGCTAAAAATGAATTTCCTTCAGCACCCCCACTTTGAATAAGCAATATGAATGATCCGGAAATCAAACATAAAAATGAACCTAAAACACCACATACCTGCTCAAATAATCTGGACGTAGTTCTAACTTTTCTCATAATTATTATATTGTTTTGCATTTTATTTATAATTATAAGTCAACAATGACCTTCAGCGTGACGACATCTGATATGTCAACTTCCATTTGATGGAATGTTATGGCTTTTATTTCGGAATTTCGTTCATGTTTATCCCAGTTAATATTTTCACCTTCAATAATAGCTTTAAGATGATAAATACCTTCTGTTTCATCGATTTTAACATTAAAACCACTGAATAACATGAATTCAACTTCATGATAAAACAATAATTCTTCTAAATAGTCGTATAATAAAGATACATTATCTTCAGAAGTTATTTCAAATTCTATTGATTTTTCTTTATCAATATTATCCGTATTTGATATTATATTAAACATTGCCATACCGGCATTTTCAAAAGCCTCATTTAAGTTTTTGCCAAATGCATAAAAGCCGATATCTGCCGTAACATCAAAATATTCAAAATTTTTCATAATTTTACCTTCGAAATAATACTCTTCAAATGCTCTCTCGCTCTTTGCTTATATATGGGTATTAAACAACTTAAATATAGTGATGTGATATTATGTTAAAAAATACAAATACTTCCAAAAGAGCAGATTTAAGAAAAAGAACTTCAATTATTGACGAAATTGCATATTCAAACATTGATATTCAAGCTTGCATGGTAACGCTCACCGTATTTGTAGTGTTACTTTTATCTGTGCTTTCTGTTGCGACAGCACAAAACCCATATCTCTTATAAAAGGGACATGAGTATAATTAGATTAAAATACCAAACCCTTAAGCTATAAGTACAAAGGGCGTTATCTTGCAATTTAATCTAATTTTAGAATACAAAACTAACTTCCGTTAAAATATACAGGTTAAATACTAAAATCATCAGGGTCAAATCTAAGGATTATTTCACGAGAATTACCTCGAGATCCTGATCCTGTATATTTTGTATCTATTAACCTTAAAAATTCAAGCTTGTCTAAAGTTCTGGCATAAGACGAATAGCTAACTTTTTCTTTTTCACGGAATGCATCGCCCAATTCGCCTGCAGTAATGTTGGGTTCACTATCGATGATTAATTTTAGAAGACTCATTTCAGTATTGGTTAGTGAAGATAAAATTTGAGAGACATTTACTGAAACCAATGAATCGATGGCTTTGTCGAAATGCTCCTGGGTTATTTCACGTGATGCATCAGCTTCCGCAATATTGCCGCAGCTTCTGAGAAGGTTAATGCCTGTTCTTAAATCACCATTGTCAAAGGTATACATTGCAATTTGTTCCAAAATGTCATCACCCAATACTCCCGGGAAAAATCCTGCTTTAACTCTATCTCTTAATATGTCTTCAATTTCAGAATAGGAATAAGGGGGGAATGTGATTTCTTGAGGAATGAAGACAGTATTTACATTTTTATCAAATGCATATTTAAATTCCAAATCAGATAATATTGCAAAAATAGCTGTTTTTACACCTTCATATTCTTCATATGCTCTTAAAATGTCATAAAATAATTTGTTTGCATTATTGCTCTGGAATAAATAGTTAACATCATCCAATGCCAATATTAATGATTGGCCATTTTTTTGAAGTTCAAGCATGACCTTTTCATAGATTCTTGCAAAAGGAACACCTGTTTCAGGAGGCAAGTATCCGAAAATCTTTTTGTGAACCTGTGAGATGATACCGAATCTTGTGGTGTGTAGCTGACAGTTGATATAAACACAAACGACTTTCTCCGTATTTTTTTCAACAAGTTCATATACTTTCTTAATCGCTGTTGTTTTTCCTGTTGCAGGTGAGCCTAGAACAACTGCATTGGATGGCTGACCTCCACGCATTGCAGGCCTTATAGACATTGCCATTGCTTCCATTTGAGTATCTCTGTAATTATAATTTGGAGGCAGGTAGTCCGGATCAAAAGCATTTATATTCTGAAAAAGACTTTCATCATGCATTAATATATCTTCAATTCCCATGGTATCTACTTTGTTTATAATTATTAAAAAAGATTACTTAATAAGATTTATAATGTCGACATTTTCATTTTCAATTATCCAATTTGTTAATTTTTCTGCATACTGCAATTTTTTGCGTTTAACCTCATCGGCAGGTCCCACAATATCAGGTATATTAGGTCTTGAATATTTAGTTACAATATCCCCAAAGTCCATTCCTGCAAGAGTTACTTCAGATGCTCCTAATGCCACAGTCAAAAATATGGCTCTGTCTCCATCGGTAAATCCGCCGAAGTTGTAAATATTTCCTACAGGCTGGGCCTGAGTGGTTCCAAGAACATTCGTGAAATAAGGAGTTATCTGAACAATCTTATCCAAGTTGTCTCCATGGGCATGCACAACAATATTGGCTCCTCTTAAATCCGCCAATAGAATGTCATCCAAATTGCCGTCCAAATCAGTTACTACTATATCAGGCACGATTCTTTCTTCTATTAATGCTGTTGTAGCTCCGTCTGCCGCAACCAGCACATAATCCCTTAAGTCATAGTTTTCCTTAAGTTCCACAATATGATCTTTAAGTGACGGACCTGCACCAAATACGATAAACTTATCTGAAAATCCAACAATTTTACTTAAATCATCGAGCGTTAAACAACCCTTTTCAGATAAAATCTCATCCAATACTTGGGCACATTTTTCATCATCTTCACGTGAGAATCCAAAATCATCCAAGATTTCTTTATAGTATATATTCCATTCACCAAATTCCATGATTTAACCTCACTTGTTAACAATATTAATATTTTTACCAGTTATATGATTATATAATTTTGCAATTTGTCTTAATGTGAAACCGACCAGAAACGCAGAAATCACAGTCCCGATATTGACACTTCCCCAAGGAGTTGAATAGAAGAAATAGCACATGACAACGGATATGATTACCATTGTAGTGTCAAAAGCTATTTTAACTGATGAGAACCTCCAATTGGTAACGATAGCTACCGCTTCAACGCAGCCCTCACCAGGCAATGGCGCAATATCGGTGGGCATGTAAATGAATATTCCAAGAGCTATCAAAAAAATGCTAACAAAAATCAGTATTACGTTGATAATCAGACTATCAGGAATATTTAATGAATAGACAATGTTCAATGTCAAATCTGTGAAATAGGAAAATACAAAGCAGTTAATGAACTGCAGCAATCGTTTTGGCTTGAATCTTGACCTTAAGATAAAAAGTTGAATGAAAATCAAGGCAGCATTAAAAACAAATGTTGTAATGCCAATATTAATGCCCGTACACAGATTTAGGGCATATGAAATTGAACTGATAGGAGTTGTCCCAAAAGTGGATTTGATAGAAAAGGCAACCCCAAAGGCCATAATTAACAGCCCTAAAACAAAAAGACAAATTCTTTTAATCATCAATAATGATATATCAAATGAAATATTTAAAATTATTTGATAATGAAAATTAATAAAATGAACAAAAAATAATTATATGAATAAATATAATAAAATATATTAATTTACAGAAGGGGATAAAATGAATATCGAAAAAAATTATAATGACAAAGAATTGACAATTACTGTTGACAATCAAATTGATACCGTTACCGCACCTGATTTTGAAAATGAAATTAATGATGAAATCGGAAAGTTCGATTCATTGATTTTAGATTTTGCAAACCTGGAATACATTTCAAGTGCAGGATTAAGAGTCCTTATTGCAACACAAAAAAAATTGCAACCTGAAGGAATTCCATTTAAAATTATAAACACACCTGGCACAATAAAAGACATTCTTACTGTTTCCGGATTGGACACTATATTAAACATTGAATAAAAAAATCTTAAAGCATTATAATACATTTTCTCATAGAAAATGACATCTGAAAAAGTAATCAACACCAAAGTGATAATATGAATTCAATAAAACTAAAAGTTGAGTTAAATGAATTATATGCTCTAAAAGAATTCATTGCCGAAACCCATGAAATGAGCATTCCTACAGAATTGGCGGTAGAAGAACTGTTTGTAAATATCGTCAATTATTCCAATGCCGATTACATTATTGTGAATGTTGATTATGATGGAGATTTGACAATAGAATTTATTGATAACGGAATTGAATTCGACCCTACATCCCATGAAAGCTCTAAAAAATCCGGCGACATTAATGAAGTGGAAGTTGGAGGCTTAGGAATCTTACTTGCAAAGGATTATGCTGATGAAATGACATACACTTATGAAAATGGAGAAAACCATCTGAAAGTTATTAAAAAAGGTGCATGATGAACAAAAAGAATTTAAAAAAAATATTTGTGCCCTTTATTCTGATGATGGTCATTAATTTGGGCTCCTATAGTTTAATGTTAAGTGATGCTTTCGGCTACGGATACTCACCACATGTAGGAATTGTTTTTATTTCAGGCCTGCTTTTTGGACCATATGGTGTTGCCGGAGCAGTTATTGCAAATACAATATGTGACATTATTAGAAATTATAACATAATGTTTACTGTTACAGGTGAAATCGTAACTCTAGGAATCTCATATTTGGCATATAAATTATGGTATGGGAACTATAGATGGAGACGCAAAATTGTCCCACCCCGATTAACCAATACATTACATCTGCTTTTGTTTGTAGGAATAATCGTGGCATGTGCCTCATTATTCGGTATGATTCAAAAAGAATTAATTTATATTTTATATCCCAATACAATAGACATCAGTTTTGAAATTGGAGCAAGATATTATATTAATTTTCTTAATTCTGCATTTGTATTTGGAATTATTGGAATTTGGATTTCAAAAAGAATTGATTTTGTCCATATCCCCAAAATATCTGAAAGAAAAGCCAATACAAAATTTTATAATGCAATCGGCATACTGATATTGATATCCACAATAATAATTCTGTTACATGATTATTATTTTGTCCAGAATACTCAAACAACAATTGTCAAAATCCTCATTATTCTGGCATTGATATACATATACATAACAAAGCCAATAAAATCAAAAGTAACCAAAATAAATTATACACCAATCCCCGAAAAAATAATGAGCATATTCCTTTTAGCAACGCTGCTTATCATAGCCATATCTTATGTAGTTGCCACAAATGATGTGCTGATTGCAGCTATAGACATACTTTCCCCAGTAGAGATGGAAGACATAATTCTCTACACTATGGTAATATCAGACATTTTGCTTGTTGTCTTCTTTATCCCATGTATTTTTGTTTTAAGATATATTGAAATGAAAGTAATTGATCCAATATTTTCATTTTCAAAAATAGAGGCATACATTAAGAAAGGAGATAAAATCCAATCAGAGGAACTGCTTAAAGTATATTCTGACCATATTCAAGAGAATGATGAAATCGGAATGCTAGCCAGAAGCTATACTGACTTAATTAACAACAATAACGAATACATTGAAAATATAGAAAAAATTGAAGGGGAAAAACATAGAATTGAAGCGGAACTCAGTATTGCTGAAAAAATTCAAAGATCAATTCTGCCAACAGAAAGTATTGAAAATGATGACTACTCAGTTTATGGAAATTCAAAACCTGCAAGAGAAGTTGGTGGAGACTTTTATGATTATTACGAAATAGATGATGAAAATTTAGCAATGGTAATTGGTGATGCATCTGGAAAGGGCGTTCCTGCAGCATTACTTTCAACAATTACCCACGCAATCATCAAGCAACTGCTCAAAACTGAAAAAGACCCTTCCAAAGTATTATATCAGCTCAATAACCAGTTATGTGAAAACAATACTGAAGTGATGTTTATAACATTATGGCTTGGAATCTATAATAAGAATACAAAAGTCTTAACATATTCCAATGCAGGACATGAAGCGCCATTGGTCAGCAACAAACACGGCTTTGAAAAAATGAATATGAATAACGGTATTGTTTTGGGGGTTGTAAATGACTTTGAATTCAAGAAAGAGGAAATTAAAGAATTCGATAAATTGGTTGCATATACTGACGGAATAACTGATGCCAAAAGTATTGATGATGAATTTTATGGTGAAAAACGCCTTATCAGCAGATTAAATGAAATAAGCAATGACCATGTGAAAATTGAAACCCTTTTAAAAGATATTGACGAATTTTCAAAAGGAAAAGATCAGTTTGATGACATGACCTTGATAATAATTGATAAAAATGATTAAAATAGCATATTGTAATGTGGAAAACCTTGATTTAAAAAAAGGTTATGAACTGGTTTCCGATAAACGGAAAGAAAAAATAGACTTTTATAGATTTGAAAAAGATAAAAAGCTTAGCTGTGGAGTTTACCTGTTGCTTCAAAAGCTATTGCATGAAGAGAATATCACCAATCCCAAATTCAAAATTGGAAAATATGACAAGGCATACATATCAAATTATGATAATATCTATTTTAATTTAAGCCATTCAGGAAACATTGCCTGCTGTGCAATATCCGATAAGGAAATCGGTGTTGACGTTGAATATAATGACCCTGAAATTGATTTAAACATAGCTAAGAATTATTTCTTCAACAGCGAATATGAAAACATAATGAAATCGGATAAACCGAGCAATGAATTTTTCAGATACTGGGTTTTGAAAGAAAGCTATATGAAATATACCGGTCTGGGATTTAACCTGGAACTGAATCAGTTTGAAATAATCATTGATGATGAAATAAAACTGAAAAACGATAAGAATAATCTTAAGTTCAACCTATTTGATATTGGAGAGTATAAAATAGCTTCAGCAGGACACTATAAAACAAATGACATTAAAAAATACTCTGCAAATGAACTTACAGCTAATTTTAATTAAAAAAAATAAAAAAAGAGTGATGATAATCACCCTATTAACCAGCGGCTCTTAAATATCAGTCAATTCGCAAGTCCGATTATAACCTATGGCAAATAACCACTAACTGAACTGAATATTTTTTCGACACCAGATAATACTGCATCCAAATCACCAGCAGTACTAGCAGCTTCACTTCCCGCATCAGCAATTGAAGATACTTCAGCTGCAAAACCTTCCACTTCAGCAATTGAAGGTATATCAGCTACAAGACTTCCCGCATCAGCAATTGAAGATACATCAGCTACAAGACTTCCCGCATCAGCAATTGAAGATGCATCAGCTGCAAGACTTCCCGTTTCAGCATACGAACTTATTTCCCCTATGAAATTGTACAAAGGTTGTCCACATGCTCCTCCTAATACACCAAATACGGCACCCATCAGGACAAAATCAAGATAATACTTTCCTTTATCTAAATTAATAGAACAACTGGCTTCAAAACAATATTCTGCAGCTAAAATACCAAAACCTGTACCAATAGCCGCACCTATAGCCATGCCAATAAAAGGATTACAAGTAAAGGCAGATGCAAGAAAACCTGCAGCAAATGCACCAACAGAAACAACTATGCTCATCCAACCATAATCCTCCTCAGATAGGCCGTCTGCAAACCAAATATCCTTAGTATCACTTATGACGTCTTCATAATCAACCTGTATCATTCCTCCGTCACCGACACATACATTATCACCTTCTCCATATGCTTTATTTCCCTTGAATGTGCAGTGGTTAAGTGACAAAAATCCCTGATTAAAGATTGCACCACCATTATTGGCATAATTATTAGTAAAACTACAATTAACACACACTATAGTATCTGTATTTATAATTGCTGCACCCCAATCCCTTTCAATTATATATTTCATACGATTGTTATCAAAGCGAACATTGTTGAAATAACATTGCCCTGCAAAACATTCAACCGCCGTGTTGTAGTTTTTAACAGTCAAATCATAAGCCGCAAATATGGTATTACGGTCACCACCCATTTCAACCCATTTTTTCTCACCACGGTCATCTTTGGAACCACCATCAATTGTTGAACCGTTACCCATTATAAGAATTGAATCAAAATCAGATATATTTGGTCTCCAACAAACATCAGATTCAGCATTTATCTTATCTGTAAAAATAACTTCAAAATTATTAACAAAGTTATCAACACCTTTATCTGTGTCAAACCATTGATCCCAGCCTTTAACCGAAGACATATCAGAATAATCATAGACATCATGAACAAAACCAATGAGATTTTGTGTAAGGTTTAATTTATAGTTTTCATGAAGTACACGATCAAAAACCTGATTGAAATCCGTTATGTATGAAAAAGACATTGATTTAAGATAATTAAAACCAAAGTGAAAAACAGGCAGGGAAGGTATATCAATATGGAATGATTCAATCCAATCTACTTTAAAGTTCAACATATCTTTGGCATATTTGTCCAAATAAACATAATCAGATATTTCCTCATATGCAGCAAAATTCAAAATGAAATCACCGCTTTCCTTAAAATATTGGGCAAAATAATTAAAATCTTCACTAATATTATTTACACCACCGACCATAATGGCTTTATATAACAATGGAATAATATCCAATTTATAACCCTTTTCTGCAGATATATTACCCCACACAGGAATCTTATATGAATAGAAAAGATAATCCACATCAATATTAGATTCAACACCATCAATAACCGGAATTTTATTATTAAAAGTATCATTAACAAACCTGATTTTTTCACGGTTGCGATCGGCATATATTGCTTCACCGGTTAGCTGTGAAGTCGAATTAACAAAAACACACCATGAAACAGTATTGTTCACACCACCAATATATAATGCGCCGCCAACTCCTCTTGCCGTGTTATTGATAAACCTGCAATTCTCAATTGTTCCATTGTTTCCTGTCCATGTCATTGCACCACCATTTACAGCGCAATTGTTGTAGAAATTACAGTCTTTCATGGTTCCATTGTTACCCTGCCAGCATATTGGGCTGTTAATCCTGTCAAAACTGTAATTGCCATGAACCTTTGGATCGGGCATACTACCCGGCACACTATTAGCAAAGGTCAAATTGCTGATTGTTACATTATTTCCAGATATTTTAAATATTGCAAAGTTCTGACAACCACCCGCATCAATTGTAAAACCATTACCGTTAATAATGATATTATCCTGATTAATTGCAATAATACGATCCTGCAATATTAATGTCTGACCATTACCATCAAATATATAATCCCTTGTAAAATTATAAACATCACCAGAATGCAAATTCTCAATATCATCCTTCAAATCATCATATGAACCGGGCACACCACCATTTGCTGATCCATTGTCTTTTATATTATTTTGAATAGGGTCTTTCAAATTTATCTGGCTATTAGCATTTTTATCTACTTCCATAACATTAAGATTATCAATGTTTATTTTATGATTTTGTCCATCTGCAGTAACATTGCCTCTAATTTGATTTGAATCGGCTGCAAAAGCACCTGATACAGTTATTAAAAGACATGCACTCATTATGACCAAAATCATTAATCTTTTTAGATTCAACATTAAATACCACCAGAGTTATTTCATCAATGGCAAAATATATTGGAAGATATTCTCAAAAACACAGTTGATAGTTTTCATCAATGTAA
>NZ_JAZTXC010000073.1:0-9535 GCF_045636185.1 Methanobrevibacter sp.
ATTATCATGTATCTCATTTTCAATTAGTTTATCTTTGGTTTGGGATATGTTATAAAATATTTAATCAAATTAATTTGTTAATTTTTTAATTTTATTTGATAAATATTTTTTATTGTAAAAAAAATCATGTGGAGAATTATCTTGAAATTAAATAAACTCATGTTAGTAAGCGTGGTCTTACTAATAATTTTATCAATTGGTGCTGTTAGCGCACAAAATGACGATGTGCTTTCAGCCAGTAATTCTGCAGATGTTCTTTCTGCAGGAAGTTTTGATAAGACTATTTATGTAAGTGACACTGGAGATGATTCAGGATCAGGTAGTCAGGCAAGTCCTTATGCTACTTTATACAGGTCTTTATCAGATGTAAACTCTTCTGATAATGCCGTTATTTATGTAGGTCCCGGTACTTATTCTGGTGAAAACAATACAAACTTACAAATAAACTTGGCTCATAAGAATTATAATGGATCTCTTACTATTATTGGAGATTCAAACGGTGGAACTATTTTTGATGGTGATGATTCAGCATCTATTATTAAATCAATCAGTGCAGATTCAATAGTGACTTTAATTAATATTACTTTTGCTCATGGTAAAAGTGATATGGGTTCAGCTATTAGGTCAGCAGGGGATTTAACAATTGACGGTTGTGTATTTACTGAAAATGAAGCAACCAATTTAGCTGCAGTTTATCCTGAAAAAGGTTCATTAACAATTATGAACTCAAAATTCATAAATAATACTGGTAAACAATGTGTGGATATTTATTCATCATCAAGTGATATGGTATTGACTTTATTAAATAACCTCTTTGAAGGTTCAACAACAACATATTCTTATTCATATGCTCCATCCATATCCATGCAATCTGGAAAATCTACTATTAGGGGCAATACCTTTAAAGATATGGAAGGTTCATATTATGCTGGTGCATTATATGTTACTTACAACAATGATGATAATATTGCTAACATTACTGACAATACTTTCATTAACTGTACTTACACAGGTTCAAATGGTGCAATTTTATATTTCCAAAATGCTTATTTGAAAAACAATAATTTCATAAATTGTACATCTAATACTGCATTACTTTATTCAAACACTAATTTCAATGCTTTTGTTACTTTTGAAGATACTAAAGTTGATGGTACTAGTTTTACTTTAAAAGCAAATGTAACTGATGATATGGGAAATAAGGTCAAATATGCAGGAGTCACATTTTATTTGGATGGTAAAAATGTAGGTTCAGCTAAATCAGGTAATGATGGAGTTGCTTCTTTAAATGTTAATAAATTATTGGATAATGGAGAATACACAATTTCAGGTACACAGGAATATTCATCTTCTAGTCCTAATCCTTTTGAAGTGACTGTTAAAAACGGTACTGCAACAGTTGATTTTGACCATTCTCCTCTTGAAGTGTGGGTTTCAACTGATGGTAATGATACAACTGGTGACGGTAGTGAAGCTAATCCATTTTTAACTCTTAAAAAAGCTTTGGATTATGGAACTGCTGCTACTGTTGATTTGACTGTTCGTGTTAAAAACGGTTACTATAACGGAAATGATAATAGAGATTTGGAGTATTCCAATGTTGGTAGAATAGCCGTTATTGGTGAATCCTATGGAAATGTAATAATTGATGCAGAACATGCAAAATCAGGATGGTATTCAGCTGATATATTTTATTTCGGCAAAAATCTAGAGATTACATTAGTTAATTTGACTTTAATCAACTGTGACGCAAATCCTGTAAATGCATACACATTAACTATGAAGGATAATGTTGTTGTCAATTCAAGCACTATCCGTGCTCAAACCGGTAATGATGGAGTAAAAATTGACAATTTAAGAGTTATTAATGGTACCGGTCAGGCAATCAATGCTTATAATTTGGAATTAACCAATTCCTTATTTGAAAATTGTAACGCTGGTACTTCTACTGGGTTATTGTGGATATCCAAAAATAATGATAATGTAGCGTATTTGGAAAACAATACATTTATTCACAATACTGTTGAAGGAGCCTCCGGTGGTGCGGCATATTATGTTCAATGTGATTTAATAAGTATCAACAACACTTTTGACTCAAATACTGTAACTGGCAGTGGATCAAGTATTGCTTATGCTGGTAGTAATTATATCACTTCCATAAATGATAAATTCATTAACAACAATGTCACCAGCTATGTTGCACAATATAGAAGTTCCGGTAATAATCCGACTGAAATCATTGTGGAAAATATTACCTTTATCAACAACACCGCTTCAGCTAATGGTGCTGGTTTAGCAACTACTGGTGCTAAAATCAAAGGTGCTAAATTCATCAACAACACTGCTGCAGGCAATGGTGGTGCAATTTATATTTTAAATCATGGTAAAACAAGTCCGGTCTGTGAAATGAGTCTTGAAGATGTTGTTTTTGAAAACAATAAAGCAACTTCAGGAAATGATATTTTTATAGCTCCTAGTTCTGGAAACAATGTATTTGCTAACTTGACTGATTTAACAATCACCGCTAACAGTTTAAATGTAACTGAACTATCTGACACTTTAACTGTTACTGTAACCCATCCGTCCGGTGCTATTATTGGTGGAGGTGAAGTAACTTTCTACTTTGATGGTAATATCATAGGTAAATCTAATTTAATCAATCAAAATGCAACTTTAGAATATGTCGGTTTTAAAAACAATACCGTATATGAATTCACTAGCTTTTATCAATATGCTTGCGAAAACGACACTTATGTTGACGGTATCGTATCAACCAATATTTCTGCTTCTTTAGACAGTATTGAATTATACGTATCTGACAGTATGGGTGATGATGAAAATGGAAACGGTAGTGAAAACAATCCATTCAAATCAATTTCCAAAGCATTAAGTGAAGGATACACAAAATCCACTAATATCACTGTTCATGTTTTAGAAGGCAATTACACGGGTGAATTGAATACTAATTTAAGAATTCCTACTACTGTTGACATATTGATTGTTGGTGAAAGTTTGGATAAAGTCAATATAACTGACAGTGAAGCTGATTACTTTATAACTGCATTGGCAGGTAATGCTAAATTAACATTAGCTAATGTTACAGTAAATAGAGCTGCTCGTGATACTCAATCCGCTATTTATGTTGAAGAAGGAGCTGATATGGAAATTGACAACGTCAAATTTATTGGCGGACAAGGTAACTATGGTGGAGCTATTAACACTGCAGGTACTTTAGTTGTAAACAATTCTTATTTCTTTGATAATGGTTATGGAGATATATCTAAAAGAGCAAATGCATATTATGGTGGTGCTATTTGTAATGATGGTGTTTTAATAATTGACAATTCAACATTTGAAGCAAATCATGCAGGTAGATTATCCACTATTGCAAATCAAGGTACATTATACATGAATAATTCAAAAGTAATTGATAGCCTTGATGCTTACGCAATGAATATGGATTTAGTAGCTATTGGTGCATTTGGTGGTCAAAAAGGTAACATTACAATAGAAAACTCTATTTTTACAGTTACTAACAGAACAATTGGTGAATTATCCAATCGTATTTACATGCCACAAAATTCATTGACCTGTCTTGCAATAGGATCATGCGAACATGCAACAATTATCAACTCTACTTTTGAAGATAAAGGTGGAAGATACACCCCTAATGTATTTGGTGGAATCAACTCATGGAACCTTGCAAGCGGAGGTTATACTATTGTACCAGGAGATGTTGAGGTTTATGGCTCCACATTCAGAAATGTACAGTCAGTAAGTTTATTCTACACAAGAATTGATGGCAGTTCATATCACTCTAACAGAGTATTTGACGGATGTTTATTTGAAAATGTTGAATATTTAATTGCTGTTCTTAACTCTGGAGATAACTTATCTGTAAATATAACTAACTCAGTTATTTTATCAGATAATGGTACTAAAATAGGAATTGCTGCAGACAAAACTATTGATATGAATGTTTTCGACAACTGGTGGGGAAGCAACAATGCTACCTATAAAAACGCTACAATCTCAACTTCCAATTTCATTTCAAACTATGTTTTAAAACTCAGAGAAATAAGTTCAAATGTTGTAAATCCTGAAAATTATTTAATCTTAACATTAAATGCAACCAATAAAACAGGATTATTACAGGATGTAACCTTAGCATTCAAATCATTTGACGGTGAAAACGTATCTGATTATGAAGGCAGTTTATACCCACGTAATTTCAAAATATCTGCTGTAAACGGTACTTTGGAAGTTGAAGAAGGTATAATTGACAATTCCATTATCATTGCATTCGAGGGAACTGAAGGTCAAGGTTACTACATTGAAGCAACTGTCGACAATCAAACCGTTAATTTAACTGTTGAAGATAAATTGGCTATGGGTAATGTAACTATTTTTGCTGAAGATATCAGTATAACATATGGTGAAACTCAAATTAATGTTACTGTTTTAGAAGAAAACGGTAATCCTGTACCTGAAGGAATAATTACATTAGAATTAAATGATGAAACTTACACTGCAGATATTGTAAATGGTACTGCTACTTTTGACATTGATGTATTGCCTAACGGTAAATATACATTAGATTATTCCATTAATATGGATAAAGTTTATAATCCTGCTTCTAATTCATCCAATTTAACTGTTGTAGCATATAAAACAAATATTACTGCTAATGCGGAGGATATTAAAGTTGGAGAAGATGCAATTATTACTGTTACTGTAGACAGTGATGCAACAGGAACCATAACTGTTAATAATGAAACTAAAGAAGTTAAAGATGGAACTGCAGTATTTACAATTTCCGGATTAGGTGAAGGTAACTACACTTATGAAGTTACTTATTCTGGTGACGATAAATATAGCAAAGAAACAGTTGAAGTAGACTTTGAAGTATCAAAAGTAAGTGATTACGAATTTGAAGCTTCTGCTAGTGACATTAAAGTTGGCGAAGATGCTATCATTGAAGTTGCACTTCCTAGTGATGCAACAGGTAATGTAACTGTCAACGGCAAATCAGCAAAAGTTGAAAAAGGTGTTGCTAAAATAGCTATTTCTGACTTGACTGAAGGAAACTACACTTATGAAGTTATCTACTCCGGTGATGACAAATACACTTCCAACACTACTGAAGTATCCTTTGCAGTATCCAAAATTAGTGAATTTGAAATTAATGCCTCTGCTGAGGATGTTGATGTTGGAGAAAATGTTGTTGTAAAAGTCACGGGTATTCCAGCTGATGCAACTGGTATTATTACAGTTACTGTAAACGGTAAAGATTACGAAGCATTAGTTTCTGCTGGAACTGTTACTATTCCTAATTTACCTGCTGGTGATTATGAAGCTGATGTAGTTTATTCTGGTGATGATAAATACACTAATAAATCAACTACTGTTTCATTTGCTGTATCCAAAATCAGTGAATTTGAATTAAATGCTTCTGCTGATGATGTCATTTTAGATAATGATGTCATTGTTGTTGTAACAGGTATTCCAAGTGATGCAACAGGTAATGTAACAGTTACTGTAAATGGTAAAGATTACACTGGTGATGTTTCAAAAGGAACTTCTACTATTACCATTTCAGGTTTGGATCATGGTAAATACGATGCTGATGTAGTTTATTCAGGTGATGACAAATACACTAACAAAACAACTACCGTCTCATTTGAAGTAGCAAAAATCGTAACCAACGATACATTCGAAAAATTCTTCGATGAAGAAGGTAACTTAAGGGATGAAGTTAAATGTGATGAATTGATATTTGACGGTGTTATTTCAAATAAAAACACTGATAAAATCAATATTGACCGCCCTATTAAATTAGTTGGTGAAAATGCTACATTAGATAATATTGCTATTGATGTAACTGCTGATGATGTGGTCATTGATGGATTTACTATCAACGCAGAAGACATGGAATATGCAATAAGTGTAGAAAATGCATCTGATGTATTAATCGTGGGTACTACTTTAAATGTCGAAGGTAAAACCGGTGAAACTGCTTATGCAATCATTGCAGATAATGCAGATAATTTAGATATAATCGGAAATGATATTGTTTATGAAGGAAATGGAAATGGTACTGGTGTAACAAATGCCCTTCGTGTTTCTAACTCAAAAGGTGTTGTAGTATCAGATAATGAATTTGATATCACTGTTCCTTCCAGCTATGTTCCTTGGGATGAAGTTCCTCCTGGATCTGGAAATTGGGTAAGTGCTCCTATTTCTGAAGGAATCGTATTTGATAATTGTGATGATTTAGAATTGAGTGAAAATGAAATCAATGTCGATTACAATGAAGTTGTTGGAAGTTATGACACTATCTATGCAGTGGATATCAAAAATTCAGACAATGTAATTGTTGACTCAAATGTTATTGATGCAAACGGTCACTCATACATATACGGATTGGTTATCAGCGGTAAAAACTTCACAGTTTCAGACAATGAAATTACAACCGAATCAGATTCATACTATGCAAATGGTATTGAGATTGAAGGACCTGCTGCAGGTGTCATTGAAAACAACAATATTGAAACCAATGCTCCACTTTCAGCATATCCAGTATATTCATCAATGTCTAACGGAGATGTGGAAGTTGAATACATCAACAACAACATTTCAGGTAGTGCTGCTGTAATTTATGGTATGGAATTAGGCGGTGCAAAAGAAACCGTAACCGGCAACAATATTGAATTGGAAGGAAACTACACTCTTGGTATTGCTTCAAAAGCAAAAGAACTTATTGTAAAAGACAATACCATTGTTGCTCCTGGTTCAAATGTTGGATCTCCTGATGTATGGGATTCAATTCCTTATGAAACTGCAGGTATTAAAGCTATTGCAGGAAAAGTTACTGTAGAAAACAATAACATTACAACTACTGGTAACTACTCAGTTACTTTAACAACTAATGATGAGGTCAACGTTGTTGGAAACTATTTGGTTGCTAGTGAATTAACCGGTGATGCAAGTGTTAACTATGTTTCAGAAAATGCTATTGTCAAAGATAACATTCCAAAAATGGAAAAAGTTAACCTTGATGCTGGCGATGTGGAATCCGTTTACGGAGATGATGTTAAAGTAAATGCAACAGTAACTGATAGGGACGGTAATCCTGTAAGTGATGTTCCTGTTACATTAACTATTGGAGATAAAACTTACAACACTAAAACTGATAAGGATGGTATTGCCGCATTCGATTTAGGTAAATTGCCTGCTGGAAATTACACTTTAGATTATTCAGTAAATGCAACCGGATATACTAAAGAATCAGCTAATGCAAATGTTTCAATAGATCCTGCTGAAGCAGATATTTCAGTAGACATTAATGAACCAGTTAGTGGTGAAGATTTAGTCGTTAATGTCGCTCTTCCTGAAGATGCTAAAGGTAATGTAACCGTTAGTGTTGACGGTAAAAATTACACTGCTCCAGTTAAAGATGGAAAAGCTACAGTATCTGTTCCTAACTTAAAATCTGGTGATTATGCAGTAGATGTTACATATTCTGGAGATAATAATTATAGTCCTGTTTCAAAATCCGCTAATGCAACAGTTGAAAAGGCTATTATAATCTCAGCACCTGATGTAACTAAATACTTCCACGGACCTGAAAGATTTGTTGTAACCGTAACTGACAATAAAGGTAATGCATTAGCTAATAAATCAGTTGTTATAAATATTAATGGTGTTCCATACACCAGAACTACTGATGCAAAAGGTGTTGCAAGCATTGCATTAGGATTAAACAGTGGTGTATATAATGTAACCTCAACAGTTGATGATGAAACTGTTGATTCTGTTGTTACAATTTTATCTACTGTCAACGGTACTGATGTTGTGAAAATGTATAGAAACGGTACTCAATACTATGCAACATTTTTAGACAGTGATGGTAAATACTTGGCTGATGGAACTACAGTTTTATTCAACATCAATGGTGTGATGTATGAGCGTAAAGTATCTGGTGACAAAGGTCTTGCAAAATTAAACATCAACTTGGTACCGGGTGAATATATAATTACTGCAATGAACCCTGTAACCGGAGACAGAACAGCAAACAACATTACTGTGTTGCCACTCCTTACAGAAAACAAAGACATTACCAAATACTACAGAAACGACACACAATACACTGTTAAAGTATTAGGTGCTGACGGCAAAGCTGTCGGTGCAGGTGAAACTGTCAGATTCAACATCAATGGTGTCTTCTACGAAAGACAAACTGATGCATCAGGAATTGTTAAACTAAACATCAACTTACAAGCTGGAGATTACATCATAACTGCAGAATACAACGGATGTATGGTGTCTAATAACATCAAAGTATTGCCTATATTAAATGCAACAAACATTGTAATGAAATACCGCGATGGAACCCAGTTCAAAGCTAATTTGGTTGATGGACAAGGCAAACCTTATGCAAATCAGGCTGTTACATTCAACATCAATGGTGTTTTCTATAATAGAATAACTGACAATAACGGTCAGGCTAAGTTAAACATTAACTTAATGCCTGGTGAATACATTATAACCTCAAGTTATAATGGTTCTAGCATTGCAAACACAATAAAAATAAGTGCTTAAAGAGGTTTAATATAACCTCTTCTTTTCTTTTTTTTTTAATTATTATCGATAAAATTCTGTATTAGCCAATCAGAAATACTGATGTCTGAAGAATATCTGATTATTTCATCTTTTTTAAACCATTTTGCCTTAACTATTTCATCACCGTCGACTTTAATATCGCCTGAATCATATTCGGCTTCAAAACCTAACATTAGTGAATTTGGAAATGGCCATGATTGGCTTTTAAGGTATTTTAAGTTTTTAATTTTTATTCCTACTTCTTCAGACACTTCTCTGTGAACGGCTTCTTCTATTGACTCACCGGGCTCTACAAAACCTGCAATTAAGGCATATCTTATGGTTTCATGATAACTGTGCTGTGCCATAAGAAGTTTGTCCTCATTTCTGATGGCCACGATAATTGCAGGAGCGATTCGTGGATAGTGTACTTGACCACATTCTGGGCATTTTAACATCATGTCCTTTTCATCTACTTTTGTCTTCGCTCCACATTTTCCACAAAATTGATGTGATATATACCAATCGTTTACTAAAACAGCTTTTGTTCCAATCAGGTAGAGATCCTTGTCAAATTCATAAACTTCCCTTAAATCAAAACCTTTTTTAAAGTTGCTGTTTACAACAAAACAGTCTTTATTTTTATATTTTCCAATAAATAGTGAAAAATTAAAATTCATGTCTGTAATGTCAGTAATTAATTCTTTATCTTCTAATAATAGCTCTCTATTTTCGTTAAAAATAAAATAATATGCATCATCACTAGTGTACGTATCACTAAAATTAATCTCATAATCTTCGTAAATGGATTTTTCAATCATGGTGATTGTTTTATTTTTCATTTATTTAATACATTGAGTTTAATTAATTAAAGTAATACTTTTTTTACATTTTTTATGCTTTAAAGTAGTAATAATTTAGTTAAAAGAGAGCT
>NZ_JAZTXC010000074.1:0-6161 GCF_045636185.1 Methanobrevibacter sp.
GTGACATTAAAAAAAGAAAAGCATTATAATTTAATACAGATTTAACAATACAATTCCAACTATATCGATTAATTATATATATGTTAATGAAAAACTTTAATTATAGTATATTATAATAAATTATAAAAGTTAACGATTGTGATATTTTGAAAGCATTTGATTTTTTACTAAATAAACGAGAAGAAAAACCTAGAAGTAAAGGTATTACTATGGTTTTGGATAAAGGTCTAGGCCTTGAAACTGCTGAAAGTTTAATGGATATTTCAGGAGAATACGTTGATTATTTAAAATTCGGATGGGGTACATCAATAATTCATGATGAGGAAATTATCAAAGCAAAAGTTGAAATGTATAAAAATCATGATATTATCCCCTATACTGGAGGAACATTATTTGAACTGGCTTATATGAATGATAAATTAGATGAATTTTTCAATAGAGCTCATGAATTAGGTTTTCCGGCTATTGAAATATCAGACGGATCTATTAATTTAGCGCATGAAGACAAATTGGAGTCAATTAGAAAAGCTAAAGAAAATGGTTTTATTGTGCTTTCTGAAGTGGGTAAAAAAGATCCTAATCTGGATAAAGAGCTTTCACTTGAAGAAAGAATTGGATATATGCAAAAAGAACTTGATGCAGGTTCATCTTTAATTATTGTTGAGGCAAGAGAAGGTGGAAAAAACATCGGTATATTTGATGCATCAGGTAAAGCCAAAGAAGATGAAATAGATTATATTTTAGATAATTTTGATGGAGATAAGATATTGTGGGAAGCTCCAAATAAAGACCAACAGGTCTTTTTCATTTTAAAACTTGGAAACACAGTTAATTTAGGAAATGTTTCCAGTGATGATATCACATCTCTTGAAACCTTAAGACAAGGATTAAGAGGGGATACAGTAGGAAAAATTAATTAGAAGGTAGTAAAATTGAAAAATAGGGATATAAGCCAAATCAATGAAAAAATTGATAATGGTGAAGCTAATATTTATACTGTTGAAGAGTTTAAGAAACTGGTTAAGGAAGATAATGCTCCAAGTTTTGAAGAAGTTGATGTGGTTACAACCGGAACCTGTGGTGTTATGAGTGGAACTGCAGCTATCCTTAATTTCATTGTTTCTGAACCGGGTGAATTTATAAGGGCAGAAAATGTTTATTTAAATGGAGTTCCAGCTTATGCAGGTCCTTGTCCCAATGAATGGTTAGGGGAAGTTGATGTTATACTGCATGGAACTGCCCATTCTATAAATGATAAAAATTATGGCGGAGGTTTCCTTTTAAAAGATATAATGGAAGGAAAATCCATTGATGTAAGAGTTGAAAGTGTTGATGGAAAAACAATAGAAAATACAATTACGCGTGAGGATATTAATAGGGCTCAAATTATAGGCTCACGTATGGCATTTAAAAACTATACTGCTTTTACAAATCCAGGTACAGAAGCGGTATCATCCATTTTTGCAGCAACTCCTCTTGAAGGAAATCTTTCCGGTTTAACATTTTCCGGATGTGGAGATTTAAATCCTTTGGAAAATGATTTGCCTCATAATGTAATTAATACTGGTAAAAAGGTATTGTTAAATGATGCAGAAGCTTTTATATTGGGTGATGGTACAAGATCAAATGCTAAAAAACCAAATCTAATGCTTTCAGGAGATTTAACCCAAATGAATCCTTATTACTTTGGAGGATTTAAAACCGGTGAAGGTGGAGAGATATTTAACACAGTAGCTATTCCAATTCCTGTATTGACTGAAGAGATTTATAATAATTTGCTTATTACAGACAATGATGTCAATTTACCTGTTGCTGATATTAAAGGACGTCATTTACCATTAACTGAAACAAATTATTATGAATTGTGGAAAGATTATGATTTAAGGCCTCAATATGATAGAAGTAAATGTCTGACATGCGATTCCTGTGAGGTGGAAAAAGTATGCCCTACAAATGCATTTTCATCTAAAAACTTGGATTTAAGTCGCTGCTTTGGATGTGGAATGTGTGCTAATTTCTGTAAGCATAATGCATTTGACATGAATGTGGGAAGCGTAGACTTAGAAATAGAATCTGAACAGGTTAATATTCCGATTATTTGTAGGCAATCAGATAGATTAAGAGCAAATAAATTGTCACTTAAATTAAAGAAAATGATTAAATCTGGCGAATTTAAATTGTGAGGTTATCTAATGACATCAAAACAGACTATTGATGATTCACCAATAGATTTTGCAGAAAAAATCATTACAGATGTTAAAAACTCTAAAGATGAAGGTGTATTAAAATGTGTACAGTGTGGGATGTGTACATCAACTTGTCCGGCTGCACGCCATTCAGATTATAATCCCAGGGATATTATAGAAAGAGTTTTAGAAGGAGATACATCAATTTTAGAAGATGATTTGATTTGGAACTGTTTTTATTGCTATACCTGCCATAGCGTATGTCCCGTTGGAAATAGTGTATGTGAAGTAAATCAGATATTAAAGCAGATTGCAATATCAAACGAAATAGGATATGATAAATTATATGAATATATGGGATTTGCAGATTCATATTTCACGGCAGCTATTGGAGCAATTCCCGAAATATTTTTTGAAGATATCAAAAGGGATGTTCCTGGATGGTGGGAATTTAGAAGTAATTTGGCCGAAATTAGGGATGAATTAGAATTGGATCCTCCTTTAATGCCTCCAAAAGAAGTTATTGATGAAGTAAGTAAAATTTTAAAAATAACTGGTTTTAAAGATAAAATCGAAAAAATAAGAGCTTCACAGGAGGCGGAAAAATGAAATCTATTCCAGATAAAGACATTTTACTTTTTAGAAGTTGTCTTGTAAGTGTAGAATATCCTGGTGTTGAAGCATCAACAAAATTTGTATTTGATAAGTTGGGCATTGATTATGCAATATCTGAAAAACAAACTTGTTGTACTGGTTTGGGCCATTATTCGGATGTATTTGACCAGGTTGACACGTCAGCTATTGGAGCCCGTAATTTTAAAATAGCAAAAGACATTGGAAGGCCAAATCTTGTAATGATGTGTGCAACATGTTATGCAATCAATAAAAAATCAGTTAAGCTGTTAAATAAAAAGGATGATTTAAGAAATCATATCAATCAGTTATTTGAAAAAAATGGTTTGGGCCATTTGAAATATGAAAAAGATGATTTACTTCCTTCTCAAAACATTTTTCATGTAGTTGATATTTTATACGGAAAGATTTCAGAAATTCCAAAGCATATCAAATATGACTTAAGTGGGTATAAAATAGCTTCTCACCATGGATGCCATTACTGTAAAGTACACTATGAAGATACAATTGGGGGAGTACGTGACCCAAATATCATTGATGAGTTAATAGAGGCATGTGGATGTAAAACTATAGGATGGTATGACCATAAACGAGCTACATGTGGAACCGGTTTCAGACAAAGGTATTCCAATCCTGATTTATCATTCACGGCCACTGCAGATAAAATGAATGCTTTAGGTGATGAAGGGGTTGAGATTGTAGTTCACTTATGCCCTAATTGTCATATTCAATTTGATAGATATCAGCCGTTAATATCAAAAAGAGAAGGAAGAGAATTTAAGGCAATACATTTAAATATAGCACAATTCATTGCAATCGCAATGGGTGGCGATTTCGATAAAGTAATTGGTGTTAAAGCACATACAACACCAATTGACTCAGTAATTAAGGAGTTGAAGGAGGTTGAACAATGAGGGATGATTTAAAAGTTGGCGTGTTTTTATGTGAATGTGGGGGAAATATTTCAGATATTATTGATTTAGATGAAGTTAGAGCCTCCTTGGATGTTGAATTTGTAGGGCAGTTTGAAAATTTATGTTCACTAAATGGTCGTAAGATTATTCGTGATGCAATATTCGACCATGACTTGGATAGGGTAGTTGTTGCTGCTTGCTCACCAATAAGCCACGAAAAAACATTTCAGGATTATGTAAAACCTTTAAATCCTTATTTAATGGATATGGCAAATATTCGTGAACAATGTTCCTGGGTTCACTCAGATAAGGCCAAGGCAACACATAAAGCGATTACTTTAATCAACGCTTCTATTGAAAAAGTTAAGCAGTCCGATGCCGTTGATCCGATTTATTGTCAAACTCCAGATGAAGTGGCTGTTATTGGTGGTGGAATTGCAGGTATGAATGCTGCATTGTCTCTTGCCAAACAGGGAATAAAAGTTACTTTAATAGAGCAGTCCCCTTCTATTGGGGGGCATATGGCAAAAATTGGTAAGGTTTTTTCTCCTGTCAAAATTGCTGAAGAATGTGGAATGTGTCTTTTAAATCCAATATTGAATGAACTTGTCTGGAATGAAAATATTGAGGTATTGACCAATTCAAAAGTAATTGAAGCTGAAAGAAGGGCGGGAACATATAATTTGATTGTTGAAAAATCTCCTAGATATGTTGATACAGAAAGATGTATTGCATGCGGTAAATGTTCGCAGGTTTGTGAAGTGGAGGTTCCTGATGATTGGAATGATGGTTTATCAACAAGAAAAGCAATTTACAGACCCTTTGGACAATCCTATCCTGAAAGCCATGTGATTGATATGGATAACTGTACAAAATGCAGTAGCTGTGTTAAAGTATGTAATATGAGAGCAATTAAACTTAGAGGCAGACCTGAGAGAATTCCTCTTCAGGTTGGTTCAATTATTGTTGCTACCGGACATAAACTCTTTGACATGGATAAAAGACCGGAATATGGCTATGACCGTTATGATGATGTAATAACACAGTCTGAATTGGGACGTATCACTGGTGTTAATGGTCCAACAAAAGGAAAGCTATTAAAATCAAATGGTGAAGTTCCAAAAAGAGTTGTAATGATACAGTGTGTTGGTTCAAGAGATGAAAAGCCCGATGGACATAAATACTGTTCTAAAATATGTTGTACAGTAGCTTTAAAAAATGCAAATATCATAAAGCATAAAAATCCGGACACTGATGTTGTAATATGTTATACTGATGTCAGAACACCTGGAATGTTTGAAAAATATTATAAGCACACTCAGGAAAATGAAGTTAGATTCATTAGGGGAAGGCCTGGTGAAGTCGTTAAAAAAGGCGATAGCTTTATTGTCAGAACAGAAGATACTCTCAAAGGTGAATTTATTGAAATTGAAGCGGATATGGTAGTACTTTCAACTGCAATGGAGCCTTCAGATGGTACTCGAGAGATTGCTGAAATTTTAAATATAGGCACAACAGAAGACGGATTTATTAAAGAATCACATCCTAAAATCAAACCTGTTGCAACTGATGTTCAGGGAATATTTGTTTGTGGAACGGCGCATGATCCGAAAGATATTACAGAATCAATTATGCAGGCAATAGCATCTGCATCCAAAGTGGCCGAATATAATTATGGTGGCGTGGAAATTGAACCGTTCATTGCAGAGATTGATAAGGAAAAATGTATACTCTGTGGTGATTGCATCAGCAGATGTAAATATAAATCCATGAGTATCCAAAATGATGAAGTCTATATTGACCCTATGGCATGTACAGGTTGTGGAAAATGTTTGGTTGGATGTATGCAGAAAGCTATTCATGTTAATGGTAATATTGATGAGAAAATCCTTGCTACAATTAAAGGAGTCCTCAACAATAAAAAAGATGGTGAACGTATGATACTGGTCTTTTTAGATAATATTGGTTATACTGCAGCGGACAATATTGGAGTTAACCGTCTGTCATACCCAGAGTCAATACATATCATTAAAGTAATTTCAGTCAATCGTGTAAGGCCAAATCATATTAAATACGCATTGGAAAATGGGGCCGATGGAGTATTTATCGGTGAATTCCCTGGTGATTTAATGTATGATGAAGTGGAACGTAAAGTTGAGAGGATTAAAGAAACATTAGGAGAATTAAATGAAAATCCCGAACAGATTATGTTTTCAAAAGTTTATATTCCATACTTCACAGGACTTGCCCGTAAGCTAACGGACTTTGATAAAAAAATTAAAATTTTAAATGAGGATGAATCTTTATAAATTCTAATTTTTTTATTTTTTTGAGTCTGTAAAATTTTATAGGCTTCTTTCAAATTTTATTTTTTACAGTTGAAATTTCACTTCGATGAAAATACTCTCTAATTTTTCTTTGATTCTAA
>NZ_JAZTXC010000075.1:0-8252 GCF_045636185.1 Methanobrevibacter sp.
AGCATGTGGCTTCTGAACCTTCGATATTTTGCAACCCTTCCAAGGCCTAAAGTGTCATTAATCATTTCAAATGATTGCACCATATATGTCCTACTGATTCTAAACAATGGACTTTCCTCAGTCAGAGGTTTATCCCTCAACAACAGATATGCGTTAATTGCCTTTACAGCTTCAGGACTGCAGTACGTAAGGTAATACTTGTTTGTCTTTTTTCTTAAAATGCTGAAGGTAGGGACCACATCATTAACACCGTTGAGATAATCGATTACATTAAAAATATCCATATTTCTGTTTGGCAGATATTCAGATAAGGCATCAATGTAGTCTCCAATTGTCAAGCTCAATGTTTCGGTTCTGGCACATCCGCTGGAACATGAAAACAATATTATAGCTTTCATTAAAGGAGAAGCTATTTGAAAAGCTTCTCTTATAACAGCCTTATCCGGCAAGTCCTTGAAATATATCGGAGCAGGCTTTTGAATGCTTTTTTCATTAATCTTAGGTAGTGACAATATCTCTATATCATAGAATTTGTAGAAATATTTGATGCAGTTCATTTCTTTTCGGACAGTTCCTGGAGCATAATGCTGATACATGTAATGCCTATATTCGACTAATTTTGCTTTCAAGCGACAGTGTTTCCATTTAACTCCATTGTTTTCATCTTCTTCAGCTTCATAAAGAAGTTCTTTTAAGCTCATGCCAAAATACTCACAGTACTTTCTCAACGAAAGCTCATAGCTGAAAAATGTACCCTGCGCATGGTTGCAGCTTATTGAAAAATTTTTTAATAGCTCGTCATTCATCATACTTAACACCTCTATTTTTCATAGGTATAATATCTTGAGAGAGAGCGGTTGAATACTAATACGTATCAGTACTTTTGAAACTGTTCGTATAAAACATATGGAAATGTTATTATTATTATTATTTTTTTGTATTAATAATTGCAATATATTGTATCAATTAACTGGGTTTGTTAATATTGTCATTCAATGCGAAATTTTTTTATAACTTATATCATATAATACATATGTAATGTATAGTTTCGTTCTTTGTTTTTTAACGTTGGTTGCATCGTACTTTATTTATGGAAAATTTGTAGAAAGAATGGCGGGTGTGGATGAAACTCGCGAAACTCCTGCATATAGGTTGCAGGATGGGATTGACTACATCCCTATGTCCAAAATAAAGAATTTTTTAGTTCATTTTTTAAATATTGCAGGTTTGGGACCAATTTTTGGAGCTATACAAGGTGCATTATTCGGTCCGGCAGCTTTTTTATGGATTACATTTGGTACAATATTCATTGGTTGCGTTCATGATTTCTTCTCAGGATTCATGTCATTGCGTGAAGACGGTTATACGATGCCAAATATCGTTTCAAAATATTTGGGGCAAGGATTTCGAAAGTTTATTGCAGTTCTGGTTGTGATTACAGGAATTCTTGTTGCCGCCACTTTTGCAAAAGGGGCTGCAGATTTAATCACCAATCTTACTCACATTCCAGTAATTATTTGTATAACTGCTATATTCATTTACTTTTTGATTGCAACTGTATTTCCTGTCGATAAGATTATTGGAAATGTATATCCTATTTTTGGCGCATTATTATTGATTATGGTTGTGTTGATGACTGGATCATTAATCTTAAATCCGGCATACTCCATTCCGGAGTTTACAACACAGGGTTTGTATTTGACTGACAAAAGTATTTTCCCGTATCTCTTTGTTACCATCGCATGTGGGGCCATTTCCGGTTTTCATGCTTCACAGTCTCCAATTGTTGCAAGATGTTTGGAAAATGAAAAGGATTCAAGACCGGTATTTTTCGGGGCTATGGTTTTAGAAGGTTTGGTTGCTCTTTGCTGGGCAGCTATTGCTATGGCATTTTTCCACGGTCAGCCTCAGCTTGCGGCAATTTACGGTGCGGCTCCTGCTGTAGCGGTTAATGAAATGGCAAAAGCATTGATGGGGCCTATGGGTGTGATTTTAACAGTTGTTGGTGTTGTTATCTGTCCGATTACGACAGGAGACACTTCACTTAGAAGTTCAAGGATAACTATTGTCGATGAACTTGGTATTAAAAACGATAAATTATCTTCAAGGTTAAAAATCTCTGTTCCATTGTTTTTAGCATCTTTTGGACTGACCTTTGTTGATTTCAGTTTGATTTGGAGATACTTTGCATGGTCTCAATTGATAATAGCTACAATCATTATGTATACGGCAACGGTCTTTCTGATTAGGAGGGAAAAGCACTATATCATTTCACTTGCGCCGGCATTGGTGTGTACATTAATTGCATTTGCATATATACTGCAGGCTCCGGAAGGTTTTGCATTGTCTTCAATGCTTGCAAATGTAATTTCAGTTATTGCAACGGCTATTGTTGCAATAGTATTTCTTAAAAAATTTAAAAAGTAGGAATTGAATTAATTCTACTTTATCCTTTCTTCGGTTTCAAACCAATCTTTTGTTTTTGCAGGACGCTTTGTGAATATTAATGATGAAATTATCGTAATCAGGGCAAGCACTATTATGATTATCACGGATTCTGTGGTTTTTATGGATAGCAGCTCATATAATCCTCCAACCCAGATTACAATCAGGATAACGGGAATGATATATTTAACATGAATTAACCACCATTTTCCAAGTTTAAAAGTTTTGCTTCTGCTGTTTAAAAAATCAATTAGTCTTTCAGCTTTAAATATCCAGGCAAATATGATACATTCTACCAATACGGAAAGTATGATGACAATATTGTTCACGAATATGTCTGCTATTCCAAGTATGTATCCTCCGGCGGAAGTAGCATAAACCATTGAGGCAAAGCCTCCGACCAGACATAATACCAGAGTGGCTTTACGTCTTGTTAAAGAGAATTTGTTTTGAATGGAAATCGAAAGCACTTCAAATGCAGACAGCATGCTGGTGATTCCTGCAACATAGACAGTAAAGAAAAACAGGGGTCCGGCAATCAGACCGATAGTGCCCAGAACATTAAACACCTGCGGATATACAACAAAAATCAGGGTTGTTCCTTGAGTAATTATCTGGGAAACAGGGGTTCCTGACTGAAGAGACATATATCCTAAAATTGAGAAAACACCTAAAGCCGCGAAGTTTTCAAAGGCGGAATTTGCTATGACAACATAGAGTCCTGATGAAATCAAATCAATGTCGTCACCGGTATAGCTTGCATATGTAAATCCTGCACCCATTCCCAAGCTTAAGGAAAAGAAAATCTGTCCGAATGCAGCCATCCATATGTCAAAATGCCATAAAAGTGACCAGTTCGGGTTGAACAGCTCTGCCAGACCAATATTTGCGCCGGGCAGGGTCAGAGAGAATATGACAATGAAAAACATGATAACAAATAATACGGGTACGAATACTTTACAGACTTTACCTAAACCGTCATCCAGGTTTTTGTGGGAAATGAACCAGATGATAAACCACCCTGCAATCATGAAAATAGCAACAAAAGGAATAAAATTAAAAACGCCGCTTAATGAATCGGTAGACTGCAGCAGATTAACATTTAAAAAGGTATTCGGATTTGCTCCCCATCCTTTAAAAAAGCTTAAAAACAGATAAATTCCGTCCCAGCCAATGATTGTTGAATAATAGACTGCCATTATAAACACGACAACAGGCAAAACCCAACCGTAGAACTCAAATTTTGGTTTGATTTTAATGAGTGCTTTTGTAAATGATGACTGGTAATTGTAACCCACGCCATATTCCAGAATTAAAAACGGAATTGCCAAAGAGAAAATGGCAACTAAATAGGGAATGTAAAAGGCCCCTCCACCATTGGAATAAAGCACATATGGGTATCTCCAAATATTACCCAATCCAACTGCTGATCCTATCATTGCAAGAATGAATGCTAAACTGCTTCCCCATTTATTTTCATTTGCCATAATATCCCCTATAAATCTGTAATTAATATTTATATTATTAAAAATATATATTCATTTGTATAATATAACAGGTGAAATAATGCGTATAGTGATTGTCGGTGCAGGTGCTGCAGGTTTGACTTTGGCATCAAATATAAGATATAATGACGAAGAAACGGAGATTATAATTTTTACAAAAGGTGAGGATATTGCATACTCTCCATGTGCCATCCCATTGGTTTTGGGAGGATGCATAGAATCCTTTGATGATATAATTATGCATGATGCAGATTATTATCTGGATAAAAATATACAGGTGCATTTGGATACTGCTGTCACTCATGTGGATTCAGACAATAAGACAATTACCTTTGAAAAGGATACTGCTTGTGAAACAATGGGTTATGATAAGCTGGTGCTTGCTGTAGGGTCCGAGATTATTGATCCTGGCTTTGACATTGATGATGCAGACAGCATCTTTTCATTAACAAACATCCATGATGGAAAAATTATCCAGAAATCTCTTGAAGGCAAAAAGGATGTCGTATTCATCTCAAATTTTTCCATTGGAATTGAAAGCGCTTATGAATTGGCAAAAAAAGGATATAATGTAACATTCCTGGAACAGTCATTCGGCATTTTGCCATTATTCCTGGACGGAGAAATGTCCGGCAAGTTAATTGAACTAAATGATGGTGTGGATTTCGAAACGAATGCTGATGTAACTGCTATAACCACCGACGGTTCCAAAAAGGTTATCCATTACAATGATAAATCCATAACTGCCGATGTGGTCATTTTGCCTAGCAATAAAGTGCCGTCAACTTCTTTAGCTGTTGAGGCAGGATGTGAAATCGGAGAGTTCGGTGCCGTTAAGATAAACGAATACCTCGAAACAAGCGTTGAAGATATCTATGCTATCGGTGACTGTGTGGAAGTGGAAAGCCATGTAACCGGTACTCCAACAATGTCTCCTGCGGGAACTACTGCCGTTCGCCAGGCAATGGTTCTGGCAAATAATTTCACGGGCAATAAGCTAACATTCGATCCTGTTGTCAATACTGTAGTTTCTAAAGTGGGGGAATATAACTATGCCTGTTCAGGCATAACGGAATCATTTGCAAACATGATAGGAATGCCCGTAGTCTCTGAATATATGGAAACCTGTCAAAAGGCGAGATATTATCCTCAAAACAATAAATTATATATTAAGATGATTTGTAAATTGGACGGTACTGTTGTCGGCTGTCAGATGCTGTCTGAAGGAGATATTTCATCAAAGATAGATGCTTTATCATTTATCATTACAGATAATTTGAAATGTGATGAAATTATTCAGAAGGAATTTTCATATACTCCATCATTGGCTATGGTTGTCAGTCCACTTGTTCAGATTTCATTGAAAATTATGAAAAAAATTGAATAACAATATCCGCTAAAATTTCAATAAATAATATTCATTTTTGAAAAAATGAGTAAAATATTTGTGAATTCATGTGCAGGTTAACAGTAAATGTTAACTTCTTTTTCTTTTTTTTAACACTGGAAATCATTTTTCTGTTCAAACATTAATTTTTTGATTTAATGTACTAATATAATCTATTTGTGAATAAAATAGCAAATGTTTATTTAAATAAAAAAACATATTTTTTTATAATATTATATAACAGTGAGATATGATAATATGATTGATAAAAATGTAAATTATAATAAATACTTTATAGGAATTCTCAAGGATTTTGATGAATCTACAATTCTTAACCCGGATTTAAATGGGGTTAAAAAACCTGAATTAAATGAAAGTGAATTAAAAATAAAGGCAAATGTAATTGAAGAATTTTGCAAAGAAAATTCAATTACGGAAAATATACTATTTTTAGCCAGCACTGCATTGGCATTGAATAAGTTTAATTTTTCAGATAAGAGTTTAATTTTCCATGAAAATAATATAATTTTTACAGTCAGCTCTGAAAATAGGGAAATGATTCTTAAGGATTATTTAATGCAGATCCAAAGCGATTATCTGGAAAATATGCAATATTCTCATTTTTCAATTGATGATATCATTGATGAATATAATCTCCAGACGGAGTTCTATTATGCATTCAATAAGGAATTGGATTTCAATTCTTTTGAATATAAATATAATTTTTACTTGAGCGTTCAAAAAGCAGGTGAAGAATTTATATTATCCTCTCATTATAATGACCAGTTATACTCTGGCACTTATGTCGATTTGTTCCTAAAAAGTATTGACACAATCATTAATCAATTTTTATCAGCAGACATCTCCGAATCAGTATTGTCTGATATTTCACTTGTTGAAGAAAAAGCAGCTATTGAATTTAAGGAAGTTAAAGTTCCGTTCATCCACAAACGTTTCGAATTGCAGGCCGAGAAAAAACCGGACAATTTTGCACTTGTTTCAGATGGTGAAAGATTAACATACAGCGAACTTAACCAAAAGGCAAATAGAATTGCCAATGCGCTTATCAAAAAAGGAATAAAACCAAATAGCAATGTTCTGGTAATGATTCACAGAAATAGTAATTTAATCGCATCCCTTTTAGGTATTTTGAAGGCAGGATGCGCATACATTCCAATAGATCTTGAATATCCTCAGGAGAGAATTGACTACATTTATGAAAACAGTGAGGCAGACTACATCATTTCCGATGATGATGCAGGTAGTTCATTGAACGTTAAGGATTTGCTCAAGGAAGAAAATACGGAAAATCCTGACGTTGAAATTTCCCCTGAAGATTTGGCATACATGATTTATACTTCAGGTTCCACTGGAAATCCTAAGGGAGTTATGATTTCCCATAAAAACATTACAAACTTATTTACTCATGATGAGGATAACAGATTATGTCATATTTATAACGGCATGAACAAAACCCTTGCACTGAGTACAGTTTCATTCGATGCATTCCTGCTTGATTTCATGAGCTTGACATTTGGTCTGGAAGTTGTTCTGGCCAATGACAGTGAAGCCAAAAACATTACTGATTTAACCAGACTTATACATGACGAAAAGCCGGATGCGCTTACATTCTCTACACCATCAAGATTAAGGGAATATCTTGATAATGAGCAATTCAATAAGGAATTCTCCTCATTCAAGTATGTTGCAGTCGGTGGGGAAATGGTGCCTCAGGATTTGATTGCATATGTTCTGGAAAATAGTGAAGCTGACGTTTATAACATTTACGGACCTACCGAAGCAACTGTTATATCCAATTCATGCAAAATCACCGATCCAAAAGAGCTTACTGTTGGTAAGGCACTCTACAATTATGTGACTGATGTAAGGGACATTGACGGTAACGTATTGCCTCCTGGCGTAATGGGTGAGCTTTATATTGGTGGTTATGGTGTAGCTGGAGGATACTATAACCTGGATGACAAAACCAAAGAGGTCTTCCTTGAAATCGACGGCATCCCATACTACAGAAGTGGGGATTATGCGATAAAACTTCCAAATGATGAAATCGTTATTAAAGGTAGGATAGACAATCAGATTAAGTTAAGAGGATTGAGAATAGAAATCGGAGAGATAGAATCAAACATCGCCGATTATCCTGGTGTAAAAGAAAACATTGTTGTAATTAAGAAAATCAACAATACCGACCATCTGTGTGCCTACTTCACCACTGAAGGTGAAATTGACATAAATGATTTGAAAGAATACTTGAAAGACAGATTAACCAAATATATGGTTCCAACAGTCTTCATGCATATGGATGCAATGCCAAAAACACCAAACGGAAAAACGGACGTAAAAGCACTTCCTAAACCAATACTCACTCTTGAACTGGTTCCTCCGGAAACTGAACTCGAAGAAAAATTATTCGATATTGCATCATCAATTTCAAAAACCACTGAATTTGGTGTGACTGATGATTTATATGCTATCGGATTCACGTCATTGTCATTAATGCATCTTGCTTCCAGCATCTATGAAGAAATGGGATTCAATATAGATATTTTCAAATTGCTTGATGAGCCGACAATTAGGAATATTGTAAATCTTATTGACAATGCTAAGGATTCAGTTGATTTGGATGAAATTATAGAGGAATCCAAAGAATCAATGTATCTTCCTTTGACCGCAAATCAGATGGGTGTATACTATGAATGTGTTCAGAACCCTGACGTTCCTCAATATAACATCCCTAACCTCCTCAGATTTGACAAGTCAATTGACGCTGAAAAATTAAGGGAAGCAGTCATTAAAACAATTGATGCATATCCTTATCTTAAAACCAGAATTGTCATGCATGGTGATAATCTAATGCATAAGCGTGACGATTCAATTCCAATAGAAGAGATTCCAAT
>NZ_JAZTXC010000076.1:0-14640 GCF_045636185.1 Methanobrevibacter sp.
TGTGTGGTCACCGGTACCGTCTACCTTAAGGCCGTATTTGATGAATGTTCTGATATCATGTTGCATACAGTTTAAAGGTCTGCCTGCGAAGAATTCTAAATCGTGAATGTGAATGTCACCGGACATGTGTGCATCAGCTAAATGTGCCGGAAGCATTTTTAATAATGCATATTGTTTTAATGCTTCGTCTGCTACATGTTTGTGAATACTTTCCGGGTTGTGAATCATGTTGGCGTTATCCCTGTTACCATTCTCAATTAAAGAAGTAATGTTGTAAACAGGAATACCTAAACGAGTGTAACTGCTTCTTAAGTCTTCAAGTCCGTATTCAACTAATTTGGTGTTAACCATTTCCCTAATCATTGGTGCAGTTAAGTATTCAACATTTAACTTTTTGAGTTCTTTCCAAGTTTCTGTAGCTATTTCAAAAGCTGTTTCTTGGCTTGCACCGGTTTCTTCAATTAAAGTATTTGCAATTTTAGATAAATCAAATGCTTCAATAGTGTCTCTTGAAGTACGTACTTTCAACTGGGTGCTTGCTAAGTATTTGTTAGCGATTTCACCATCGATGTCTTCTAAACATTCATAAACAATTTTTTTGATTTCTTTTGTAGTAATTCCATCGTATAATTGAGATACAACAGTAGCTACAATTTTATCAGATTCAAAGAATGGGGTTTCAACCATTACTAATGATTTTAATAATTTTTCATAACTAAATCTTTCTCTAATTCCATTATTTTTTTCTACATTAATTTTAATGGATTTATTGAGATTATTTCCGATTTCTGAACTTTTTTCCATTTTACACACCATTTTCCATTTGTATTTGATTAGTAAAAAAGTGATAGAGTAATCTATCTCTACCAATCACTTGATTATAATATTAGTTTGTACTTGTATATATATTGTTCGTTCTTATACGAACAATATTTTTACAGCATTGCATTTTTTATCTTTATTATATATTTTAAATTTGGTTTGTCCAAGAGCATTTGAAGAGTAATATTGTCTCTTTAGAAAAATACATCCAAAGAGCTTTGTTTTGATTTATCACTTTCAAATAATGAATTTATACCATATTCCTGGATTTCTAAACGTTGTTTTAAATAAGGAGATACGGGATATCTATTAACCAAATCCTGTGAAATTTCAAGATATTTCTGGTCTGATCCTTTTGAAACTGAAAGGATAAGGTTTCCTCCACATTGAGTACATTTTCCAGTCAAAGGAATTCTTCTGTATTTGGAATTGCATTTGGTGCATCTAACCTTTTGCTTGGAAAATGCTCTTGAATTACCCATAATGTCCGGTAAGAAGTGAGAGGACAATACTCTTTGAACAACATCCCTTTGGTCTACAGCCCTAATTTTTTCTGCAAGTTCAATTTGGGCTTCTACTTTTTCCCTCATTGATGGCAATCTTTTATAGAGGCAGAGTGTAGGTCCTGCATGAATATTTGATGTGTGGTGAGAAAACATTAGGCCTTCATACTGTTGTGGTGTTCCCAAATGCTTTTCGACATTATCTATTAAATCCAATACCTGGGCAGGCTTCAATGGCTCATATGTTCTATCATAAAACTCAACCGGGAAACGAGCATAGATATCTATATTGTGTGATTCGTCATCAATTTCTTCCGGATCGATTCTTGAGGATAAAACTAATGGTGCATCCATACTTCCTCCTCTGGTATTAGGCAAATAAGTTTTAGAAAAGTTAATCAATGCATCTAAAAGCAACATAACTGCATCTTCATCACTATCACAATTTCTACGTTTCGCGGAGTGGAAATATGGGTGAGCATAACATCCAAGGGCTTTTGTAAATCCGACGATACGTCCTAAAACTCCTGCAGAGGTATGCGGTGCAAGTCCTGCTATCAAATGACCAATTAAATCAGTTTTTGTTTTGACATTATAGAAACTTTCCATTCCATAAAAACGAGTTAACTCATCATCAATAAAGTGAGCGGTATTAACTAAGTATTCGGCACAATTATATGAAATCACAATGTCCTGAACCTTGAGCTCAATTATTTGGTCTTCACTTTCAATTGGTTTTCCGTAACAATCATGTTCATAACCCATTTCCAGAAGCTTTTCAACACTAACTCCAATTTCTTTAGGGATAAAATGTGTCAGTGGCAAATCTGTAGAGTCATGACGTATTGTACCATCTTTAAATGTAAATACTTCATTTTTTGATCTGAGTATTCCTTTTTCCAGTGGTTCTGGAAGTTTTGATTCTGAAATCATACCCTTAACAGCTTTAAATTTATCTACTTTTCTTACATTAACATTATCTGATGCCTTTTTAAGCATTGATGCTATGTTAATTTTCTTGTTACTTGGAGCACCCATTTCCGTTGGTGAACCACATTTAGGGCAAATTGAACTGAATGACATTAACCTGCAATCTGGATTTGTACATTTTCTTCTGGACAAGTCTACTGATATTGTGCCTTTTTTAGCAGCATTTGAAACGAGTCTTTGAGCTCCACCATAGTCTCCAATAGGGAATAAACCATGTGGTGCAGGTTTCATTAATCTTTCTTTTGATTTTTCCGGCCTACCTACACGAGTACCGATATATGCAGGAGCCTTATTTTTAATTTCAATCTCTGTAACTTCATTTAAAGCTTCAATTGTAGTATCTTTTTTAGGTAATCTGTCCAGCAATGTTGAAAGAAGTGCAAATGAGTTATCGGCATCTATAATTATCTCGCCGTCACGGACAATATGGGGTACGCCAATCATCTCAAGTGTTCTTTTGGCATAGGATAATTTTAATTTTATTCCTTTTTCAACACTATAAGTGTCTTTACCTTCCATCAATAAATCGTATAATGCATTCAAATCTTCAATGGTCACGTCATTATAGCAATAGGTATATTTTGGATGGAGGGGAATATTGTATTTTTTAGATAATTCAAAGGCTTCCTGAGCTGGAAGATAGTCGTATTCAAGACGGCCCAAATCAAGGTCATCGTCTTCGGAGTAGTTATCACTTTCTTTTAAGAGTCCAATCCACCATTCTTCACACCATCCTGAAGGATATAACGGTTGGTTGTTCCTTAAAAACTCACCGAAAGCAACTAACATATCTCCTAAGAATAATATTTCAACAACATCTTTTTTGAGTTCTTTAGCTTGTTTAACACTATTTATAATTACAACATCACCATTTTTGAGCTTAACTGTAGGTCCTTCAATTGAATCTACTGGAACTACACAGTTTCCTTTTCCGGGGTATTCAATTTTGAGCTGTGTCCCAACTGCTAAAAATTCAAGCAATGCCATTGTTGCGGGATGAACTCCCATAGTAGCAAGTCCAGTATTTCTGGATCTGCCGTATCTAAGTCTAAAACCGCCTTTTTCAGAAGGATGTCCCAAAACCGGTCTACCTCCAATAATATCCTGAATATATTTTGGTTCATGAACGACTTCAGATTCTTCAGAAGAATCAGATGATTCCTCTTTAGGTTTTGAATATTCGGTAAGCCATTCCCAATTAAGTTCTAGTTTATTGGAGATCTTGTGGATTTTTTTGGATTTTTGAATAACTCCCTCTACCATAGCAAGCAATGCTCCGCCACGAATGTTGTTGGTTTCAACACGTTCCAAATCCCTGTGAGATACCTCAACGGCATCAGTTTGTTCACCTGTAACTTCAACAGGAATGTTATTGGCAGCAAACCTTACTTCTTCAGGCGTAGGGGAGTATTGAAGGTTGGTGACTTCGGATTCGTAAAGTTCAACCTCTTCCACATAACGTTCAATTTCATCTTCAATAGGCTTAAACGCATCAATATTAATAGCTCTTCTAATTTTATCTCCAAGTAAAACTGCAAGTGCAGCAGCAGTACCTCCAGCACTTCTGATAGGTCCTGCAAAATAAACGGCGATATATTTTGTGGAATCAAAATTTTCCTTAATTTTAACTTGAGAAATTCCTTCTAATGGAGCTGCTACAACTCCTTCTGTTAAAATGGCCAGTGCAGTTCTAAGGCCTTGATCACATCTTTGCTCTTCATCATAATCTGCTTTTTCACCGGTTAATTCAAATTTTGATGATGCAATCTCGGCGGCTATTTCAAAAGCAACTTGTTCTCTGTCCATATCTTTCTCTAATTCTTTAATACGTTTTGCTACGCCTTCAGGACCGACAAGCCCTTCAACTCTTTCAGCTAAATCCTTTGCTAATGGGACTTCAGTTTTTGTTTCAACGTCTAATCCTTTGGACCTGGCTTCATTAGCTATTTCGTATAATGCGCGCGTTTCAGCTTCTAATCTATCAAAATAATCCATATTATCGCCGTGGTTTTTTAAAATTAGTTAGTTATTATATGTATATTTTGCACTATATTAAATTTCGCTATGTGTGCATGTGTGAAAAAATTGAGTATTTAAATAAATAAATATTTAAATAATTTAAAAAAGAAATTTATTTGTTACATAAGACTGTCGAATTTAAAATTTTTCATTGCTTTTAGTGGTGATTAAATGTCTGATGAACCAGTAAATAAATTGTATGGAAATAAAGTAAAGTTAGATTTTACTAAATTAGGTAATAAATCTGAAAAAGAAGAATCAACTACTGTTGATGTTAAAAAAGAACAAGAAAAAGCTATTGAAAGTGAACCTCAAGTTAAAGAACCTGTTGATGAGGTTGTTGAGGAAGCAACTGATGAAGAACCTGCTGAAGAGTCTATTGAGGAACCTGAAGAAGATTCAGTCGAAGAAGTTGCTGATGAACCTGCTGAAGAGAAAGCAGTAGAAGAGAAGTCTGTTGATGAAACTCCTATTGAAGAGCCTAAGGCTAAAGATAATGATTCTGAAGTAGCTCAATTAAAAGAAGAGTTAAAAGTAAAAGAATCAAAATTAAAAAATCAATCAAATGAGTTAAATTATTTGACAAATACGATTATTCCAGACCTTAAAAAAGAAAATTCTAAATTAAAATCTCTTAAAACAGAATTAACAAGTGCTTTGGATAAAACTTCTAGAAAATATTATGATCAACTTGATATTAATGAAGATTTAAGTAATCGTATTGGTGAATTAGGTGCAGATAGTGCAGTTAACAAAGCAAGAACTGACAGGCTTGAATCTGAATTGGATACTGTTAAAGATGAATATGAAGAAAAAATTGCATCTTTAAATGAAGAAATCAGCAAGCTAAAAGAGTCTGATGTTGATGAGTTAAAAAATACAAATCAAAAATTAACTGATGAGTTGAATGAATCCAATGAAGAATTGGAGGAGTATAAACATCAAATTGATGACCTTCAATCAGAAGTTGATGATTTAAGAGCTAAACTCATTGAAATGGGCAATTATAAAGAAGAAGTCGATGAAAACGCTAAAAAGTCCATGGATAAATTAAAAGATGAAATTGTAACTCTCAAATCTGATTTGAAAATTAAACAGAGTAATTATGATAAGTTGTCAAATGACTCTCAAAAAACTATATCTGATTTAAGAAACCAAATTGATAAACTTAAAGAAGATGCTGAAAATCAATCTAATAAAGGTGGATTTTTAAACAGATTCAAATAAAGATGATTAATCAATAATCATCTACTATTTTCTTTTTTTATGAAAAACGATTCTTATTTTATGGAATTGGCTATTGAAGAAGCTGAAAAATCTTTAAAAGATGGCGGAATTCCAATAGGTGCTGTCCTTGTTAAAGATGGTGAAGTTATTTCTAAAGGACATAATAGATTAATTCAGAATGATTCTGTAGTCTTGCATGCTGAAATGGATGCTATTGAAAATGCAGGCCGTTTAAATTATGAAGATTACATTAAATGTACATTATATACAACTCTTTCGCCATGTCCTATGTGTTCAGGTGCCGTAATATTATATAATATACCCCGTGTTGTAATAGGTGAAAACACTACTCTAATGGGGGCTGAAAACTTGCTTAAATGTAATGATGTTGAAGTCATAGTATTAAATGATATCCGGTGCAGGGACTTATTTTTGAAGTTTGCAGCCAATAACTCCGAATTATGGGATGATGAACTTGCAAAAGTTGGAAACACTACGGAGGTTAAATAATGGAAATCATTGTAACTGATGAGAGGGATGAAAGATTCATTGAATTTTGTGAATCCTTTGGATGTGTTATGGATGAACCTCAGGTAGTTTTGCTTTTGGCCAATTATAACTCTACAGTCGGTTGTGCTAGTTTTAAAGTATTTGATGCTGATTCTATTGAAATTATTAGTTTATTTGTGGACGCTAGTAAAAATCGTGAAGAGATATCTTACAAATTAATCAAACAATTAGAAAAAATAGCTATTGATTTGGGATTTAAGGCTTCCTGTGTATTTTTAGATGAAGAAGACCTGCTTTTTGATATATTTAAAAAATTGGATTATCAAACAGTAAGTATTGGCGATGAAATATTAATAAAAAAAGAGTTTAGAAGCTTGGTTTAAGCTTCTTTTCTTAGTCTTTTAACAACAAAGTCTTTATCTAAGGATAATAAGAATGATGCTGCTCTTGGGCCTTGTTTTTGACCAAGTATCATTTTATAGATTGCTTGGAAACCTTTTTGTGGTTTTAAACCTTGACCTTCTAAGATTTCATACATTGCATCATGCAATTCAGTTGCATCACTAAACTCGGTTGTATCAATTAAATCCGCTAAATCGCTTAAGAATTGATCTTGTTCCTCTGTTAATGGGAGTTTAGGAATGCTTTTTTCTTGTACTTGGAATTTCACGAATTTAGGGGCATAATTGTCTAGCCAATATTTTACGTTATCAACACGTTGTCTGTATTGTGCTAATTCTGCTTCAGTCAAGTCGCTGAATTCCTTATTTTCAAAACTTTTGGTCAATTGTGAGTTTCTTTTTAAGATTCCAAATATTTTTTCTAAATTGTCACCGGCAATTTGATAAGCATTGACCAGGAATCTGAATGGTGGTCTGAATGGAAGTGGTTCACCAACATTAATTTGAGCGATTTCATAAATTTCTTTGAATTTTTTCTCTTCTTTTTCAGATGGCGCTTCTTCTTCGTCATAGAATACTTTTTCCACTTTATCAAATTGATCAATAAAGTCTAAATATGGCATTTTTGGTGAGAAATCTTTTGCTTTCATTGGTTTTGACCTAAATAAGTAATAGTTAAGACTTTCTGCAGGACCGATTTTTAACCATTCGTCCGGTGCAAAGAATACTCCGTGAGACTTACTCATTGCTTCACCGTCAAGTGTAATCCATTCGTATGGTACCGGATAAGGTGCAGGGTAATTGAATATTTTTTCTGAAATAATGCTACTTACATCATAGGATCCACCGCTTGCAGCATGGTCTTTTCCAAATGGTTCACATGTGGTTCCAAATATTTTCCATCTTGCAGCCCATTCAACTCTCCAGGTTAATTTACCGTGTCCAGTTTTAATGTCCATTTCACCTTCATGACCACATTCACATCTCTATTTAGCGATGTCTCCATCATAATCGTAAGCATAGGTTGTATTTAAACGTCCACATTCATCACAAATCGGATTGTATGGCAACCAATCATCGTTCAGTGGTTCTCTTCTGTATTCATTAAATATTTCTTTGATTTCATCCACTCTTTCAAATGCAGTTCTTATGTAATCTTCATAAACTCCACTTTCATACATTTCAAAAGCGGATTTGGCTTCCATTTCAATGCCATAGTCATCTATAACAGAAAACAATGGTTTTTCAAAATGTTCTACAAAGTTATCACAACATTCGTCAGGGCATGGAATCGTTGAATATGGCATTCCTAAGTATTTTTCGTAATCTTCAGGTAAAGGATATGGGACTTTTCTAAGCGGGTCGTTGTCGTCGGCAATCCAGATAGCTTTAGCTTTCTTTCCTTTTTCTCTTAATTTTTTTCCTATTGCATTTGCTATAAATATGTCGCATGAGTTTCCTATGTGTATTGAGCCAGATATGGAAGTTCCGCTAGATATAACATGTTCTTCCACATCTCTTTTGATTAAGTCATTAGCTATATTTTCAATCCAATGTGTCATCTAATTCACCGTTATTAAAATAAAAAATTATCTTAAAATTAGTATATGTTAATTTATTGTAATTAGTAATATAAAAAGATTAATCTATGTGGTATGGTTTGGTATGAAAATAAATAATAAAAAATAGATTATTAAATCTATTTAATTAAATCTGAATCAGATTGGTCTAACCATTCGTTAACGATTTTTACTGCACAGAAATTACCACACATGGTACAGGTGTCTTCTTCTTCAGGTGGTCTTTCATCTCTTTTAGCACGTGCAGCATCAGGGAACATTGCACATTCGTATTGAGCTTCCCAATCTAATTTTTTCCTTGCTTCAGCCATTGCTAGGTCTTGTGATCCATCAATTTGGCCACTTGCGAGGTCTCCTGCATATGCACCTATTTTTGTAGCAATAACTCCTTCTTTCACATCATTTGGAGAAGGCAATGCTAAGTGTTCTGCAGGAGTTACATAACAGATGAAGTCTGCTCCTGCTTTTGCAGAAGATGCTGCGCCTATTGCAGAAACGATATGGTCGTAACCAGGTGCTACATCACATACAATAGGTCCTAACATATAGAAAGGAGCATTGGAACACATTTTCTTTTGAATCATTACATTTGTTGGAATTTCATTAATTGGAATGTGTCCTGGACCTTCAATCATACATTGTACTCCAGCCTCACGGGACCTGTCAATTAATTCTCCTAAAATAATTAATTCTTGTATTTGAGCTCTGTCTGTTGAGTCAGCAATGGATCCTGCTCTCATTCCGTTTGCAAGGGAAAGTACTACATCATGCTCTTTAGCAATTTCTAAAACGTAATCAAAGTTTTCGTATAATGGATTTTCTTTTTCGTTTTCAACAATCCATCCGGACATGAATGATCCGCCTCTAGAAACAAGTCCAGTCACACGACCTTGTCTTTTGAGTCTGGTTAATGTTTCAATGTTAATACTACTGTGGACTGCCATAAAGTCGATACCATCTTTTGCTTGTTTTTCGATGGTGTTAAATAAATCATCTTCAGTCATGTAAATTACAGAGCCATCTCTTCTGATACTTTCGATAGCTGCCTGATAAACTGGTACGGATCCTACTGGGAGTGGGGACATATCAAGAACTCTGTTTCTGATAACGTCTAAATCTCCACCAATACTTAATTCCATTAAACAGTCTGCACCATTGTCAATTGCTATTTGTGCTTTTTGAACTTCTTCATCGAAGTTTACAATATCTGTAGATGTTCCAACAGTTGCGTTAACTTTTGTTCTAAGTCCAGCACCAATACCTGCTGCTTCAATATCTCTGTTAACGTTACTTGGAATTACAATTGTACCTTCAGCTACAGATCTTAAAATAAAATCTTCTGAAACATTTTCAATTTCTGCTACATGTTTCATTTCTTCAGTCAATATACCTTTTTTTGCATCACTAATTTGGGTCATTTATACCACTCAATTAATTTTTAATTATATCAATAATGATTGATTTTGCATTCATTTTTATTTGATATTAATTATTTCGTGTTAATAATATTTAAATTGATTGATTCACAATCTGTTAAAATTGATAAATATAAAGCAAGTTTTAAAATAAAGTTGTTTGTTTGCTCATATTTTTTGCAGGAAGATTATATAAGTATGGAAAAATTTCATCAAAATTATTCATGATTCCTGCATCAGAGGTTCTTTTGTTAAAAATCTTCATTAATTTCGAATTATAAGGGCTTGGGACCTGATAATTGTTTTTGAAATGAGCGATATATTTTTCTTTCAAAGAAGGAAAGTTTTCATCTAATTTTTTATAGAAATATTCTCGATTTCCCTCTCTTAGAGTTAAACCCATTTGAAAACATAATATTCCTTTCACATTAGTATCAATACAGTAATCAATTATTTGGTTTATATTTTCTTCAGTATCGTTAATGAATGGTAAAATCGGGCATAACCAAACAATGGTTGGAATATTATTTTCATTTAATGTTTTCAGAACTTCAACACGTCTTTTTGTTGTACAGACATTAGGTTCCAAAATTTTACATAAATCCTCATCAGCAGTGGTTAAGGTCATCTGGACAATGGCCTTCGTATTTTCATTAATTTTTTTAATTAAATCAAGGTCTCTTAAAATTAAATCAGACTTTGTAATGCAGGTAAAGCCATGACCGTATTTATATATTAACTTTAAAGCACTTCTAGTATATTCAAGTCTTTTTTCAATCTGCATATACGGGTCAGCCATTGAACCCGTTCCCACCATGACCTTTTTGCGCTTGTTTTTAAGTGATTTTCTTAATAACTCCAGACCATTTTTTTTAACTTCAATATCTTCAAATTCATGATTCATTTGATAAATTTTGCTTCTTGAATCACAATAGATACAACCGTGTGTGCATCCACGATAAAGATTCATTCCATTTTTAGGTGATAGTATACTCTTAACTTCGGTGTAGTGCATGTAAATCAAAAAAATAGTTAAATGAGTTTAATAAAACTCATTCATACGTTCAAATGCGTCATCAAAACTAGGCATGTTAGTTTGACAACCTTGATGTTCAATAATAAATGATGAAACTGCTGATGCGAATTTAGCGGATTCTTCTAGGGATTCACCATTTAAGAATCTGGATAAAAATCCTGCTCTGTAGGAATCTCCGGCACCAGTAGGATCAACTACATTAACATCAATTGCATCAATTTTAATTTTTTCTTCACTGGAATAAATTTCGCTTCCATTAGCTCCGCAGGTTTTAACAATTATTTTAGGGCCTAATTCCCTTAATCCAGCTAAATCAGTTTCAAGTGATTCTTGAATTCTTTCAATTTCGTGATGATTTCCAAAAAGAATTGTTGTATTTTCAATTACATCTTTTAATTTTTTGGTATCATACATTCCAAGGTCTTGACCAGGATCAAATGAAACAAGAATATCGTCATTTTTAGCTTCTTCTGAACATTTCCAATTGAATTCAGGGTCACCTGTTGCTAAATGAACTGCTTGTGCATTTTTTATTGCATGAGTAGGCACTTTACTTTCTGCAAATTCCTTAGCAGCTCCCCAATAGAAGTAACTGATTTGGTCTTCATTATCATCTGTTAAAACGAATGCTGTTGGGGTTTTTTCTCCAGGAACTATTATTAGTGATTCTGTGTCAATTCCTAAAATTTCCATATGTTCAAAATACTCGGTTTTTTTGAAATCTCCGCCAACTGCTGAAACTAATGATGTTTTCAATCCAAGATTGGCTCCAACACAAGCAACATTAGCTGCAGCTCCACCATTAAAGGTTTTCATATCTGTTATTGGAGCTGAAAAGTTGGCTTTTGGAAATGTAGGTACTCTAATAATATAATCATGAGCGGAATGACCAATTGCAAGTAAATCAATATCTTTTACCATATTATCTCCTTTCCTATAATTTTTCTTTTTAAAAAAATTTGTAAAATCTCTAGTGAAATTTCACAACTTAATCATGAGGTGCAGTTATACATTTGTATTTGGCAGTATAAATAATATTGGTGAGAGCGTTTGAGGACTATTAATCCATAGGTATAAAACCTTGTTTTACAATGTCTTTTTGACCTTTGGTTAGTAAATAATTGATAAAATCATCAGTTTTTGGGTCATCATCATTAACTTTAACTAAACTAATGACATGTCTAGTATCAAACTTTAATATTTCATTTCCATTAAAATAACTAGCATTTAAAAAACTATGTAAATTTTTAGAGTTTTTAACTAATTTAAAAGCATCAAATTGTGAATTGACATTATGTTTGATATTATATTTCAAGTCATAATGTTCAAGACTGTTCCAGGCAAGCCTTTGAGCAGAACCACCAACCTTAACAAAATCCAGATTGTTTAAATCTTTTATGCTGTTGATTTCTGGTGAATCAGGGCTTGAAATCAAAACAAGATAGTCGTAAGCTATTGGAATAAAATTTATGTCTCTTTCATAAGCGATAAGTGGATCATCTAATGTTAACAGGTCAACAACCCCTCTTCTAGCTAATTTAAAAGCATCTTCATCGCTACTACTATAAACATTAATATTAAATGGCAAATCAATACTTTCCAAAAGGCTGGAACTGATATGTCCTCCGGCGATATTGATGTTGTCAGGTTCCGCTATCTGAATTAAATACTTTCTATATTCTTCTAAAAGTCTCATACCGTCAATTGTAAGGCCGCTTCCATTTCCTTTCTTTTCAGTTAATTTAATTCCCAATTTTTCTTCAGCTTTAAGTATTCTCCTATTAAAAACAGTATGTGAAATATTTAATTCCTTAGCAGATTTTCTTTGGGAATGTGTCCTGTTCAGAGACTCTAAACTTTGGTACAATTTATAACCATAAATTTCTCCATTTATCTCCAAACTGATTAAACCCTTGCTTTCAAGTTTCATAATTAATTATATATTAAAGTTTTTTCATATATTTAAATTAGTGTTTTTAGGAATGATATAATGGAATTGATGAAAAGCTCTATTAAAGCTATTATAGGAAATATTGTTAGTGCTGAAGAATTTTTAGATGAAGAAAATGTTGATAAATTTGAAAATATTATTATTGAAGCAGAAAATGTTTTTGTAACTGGGGCTGGAAGGTCTGGACTTGCTGCAAAAGCTTTTGCAATGAGATTAATGCATTTGGGAGTAAGCGCATATGTTGTAGGTGAAACAATTTCTCCCGCTATTAATAAAGGTGATTGTATAATTGCCATTTCCGGGTCTGGTGAAACTAATACTATTGTATCTGCAGCCAAAATTGCAAAAAATAGAGGTTCAAGTGTTTTATCTGTTACTTCTTACCCTGAATCTACTTTAGGTCAATTGTCTGACTGCTGTCTTTTGGTTAAAGGAAGAACTATGCAAGAAATTGATGATGAAAACTATATGAAACGTCAAATTTATGGAAACTATACTTCTTTAACTCCACTAGGAACTGCTTTTGAATTGACTACTCTCGTATTTCTTGATGCTATTGTATCTGAATTAATGGAAAAAATGCATCAAACAGAAAGTGATTTAAAAGCAAGACACACAGTTTTAGAGTAATTTCAATCAAAAATTACTCTATTTTGATTATTATAAACATTGCACCTTTCACCACGTAAAAATCCTACTAGTGTTACATTTCCTTTTTTTGCTATATTATAACCTGAATTTGCAGGTGCAGCGTTGGATGCTAAAATTGGAACGCCTGCTCGAGTCATTTTAATAACCATGTCAGCAGGCATTCTGCCACTGTAAATAACGTAAGAATTGGATAGGTCAAAATCATGTAATAATCCATATCCGATTACTTTATCAACTGCAACATGGCGGCTAACATCTTCTTTAACGATGAACTGACCTTCATGTACTATTCCGGCAACATGGGTCCCACCGGTTGCTTGCCAAATTTTCGCATTGTCTTTCAACTCTTCAATTCTATCAATCAGTTCATGGACTGAAACTTGAAAATCAGATTCAACAGATTTCACGTTTTTAATTTTGCTTCTCCATCCTCCTGCAGAATCTGAGCATAAAACGGTTTCATTAGTTTTTAACAATCTGTCATCAATTTCTGCAAAAATTTGATTTCCTTCTATTTTAATGTCTTTAATGGCATCCATTGAATCAACCATATTTTCATTAAACATATATCCAACAGCAAATTCTTTTAGTGAATCTTCAATTGCTGATAGACTACGGCTAATTTCATTATTGATAGTTAATGTGATAGTTTCATCTTGAACAACATTTTCTTTTACTTCTTTTGCTTCATTGTTCTTATAGGATATTGCATCAATTTCTTCGATTTTCATGTTATAACACCCGTTATATACTGTTACAATATATTAACTATTAATTATTTAAATATTTTCATACATTTAATTATGATGGATAATTTTCCTATGGATTAGGTGATAATTAATGAATCAGAAAGATTATGAGGAACAATTAAAAATTGCAGGAGATTTTCATGGTGAAATCTGTGGTGGAATAGCTATTGGCACTAAACTTGCTATGTATGGCCTGGAATTAATGGGAATGGAATTAAATACTCGTCACAAAAATTTAATTGTTATTTTGGAAATTGATAGATGTATGGCTGATGCAGTTCAGGCTGTTACAAAATGCTCTATGGGAAAACGATCTCTCAAACAGACTTATTACGGTAAATTTGCTGCAACTTTTTATAATATTGACACCTGTGAAGCATTAAGAATTGTCGATGTGGACGCCAACAAAAAGGATAAGAAAAAAGAAACTCCAGATGAAATGATTGAGAGGTTTAAAATCACTCCTCCTGAAGAGTTATTTGAAGTACAAAAAGTCAAGGTTGAGTTAACAGAAGCACAAATGCCGGGTAAACCTCATACTACTGAAATATGTTCTGTATGTGGAGATAAAGTAACTGATGGTCATCATTTGATAGTTGATGGCAAACCTATTTGCAAACCCTGTGCTGAGGGCGCTTACTATGATATTATATAATAATAATATTATATATAATCTTCATTGAAATGAACTTTATTTTTTAAACGAGATTATATCGGTTAAAAAAAATTTTGTTTTGCTGTCATTAAACAGTTTGTATTTATTAAAACTATTTATTTTATTATTTA
>NZ_JAZTXC010000077.1:0-11353 GCF_045636185.1 Methanobrevibacter sp.
CTCAATGGTTTCAGCAGTTTTTTCAGGCATATTATAATAACCTTTCATAACATTGAAACCTCTGCACATGATTTCTCCGGTCTCACCCGGACCTAGTTCTTCACCGGTTTCAGGATCAACAATTTTAACTTCAATATTAGGCAATTTTCTACCTACAGTATTGATTTTTTTCTCGAATGAGTCTGCTGCATTGGTTTGTGTAAAACCAGGACCTGCTTCAGTAAGGCCATATACACTGGTAATCTCTTTCATATTCATTTTTTCAATGGCATCTTTCATTGTTTCAACAGGACAAGTTGAACCTGCCATAATGCCGGTACGCAAGGAACTCATATCAAACATATCAAACATCGGATGGTTCATCATTCCAATAAACATTGTAGGAACACCATAGATTGATGTACATTTTTCTTTTTGGATTGATGAAATTGCAAGAAGAGGATCATATTCTTCAAGCACAACCATGGTAGAACCATGTGTAATAACTGCCATTACACCTAAAACAGTACCAAAACAATGGAATAAAGGTACCTGGAGAAGTAATCTGTCTTTTTCGGTATAATTCATATTTTCTCCAATATAATATCCATCATTAAGGATGTTTCTGCTTGTAAGCATTACACCTTTAGGAAAACCTTCAGTACCGCTGGTATATTGCATATTTATAACATCATATTGTGAAACATCATCTTTTGCTTTTTGAAATTCTTCATCATCGTAATTCATACCAAGCAACATCAATTCGTTAGTATTGTACATTCCGCGATGTTTTTCTTGACCTACATGGAAAATGTACTTTAGATATGGGAATTTTTTACTGTTTAAACTACCTCTTGCACTGTTTTTTAGTTCAGGCACGAGTTCATGGATAATGTCAAAATAGCTTGTGTCTCTAAATCCGTCAGTCATTGCAATAGCTTTCATTTCGGATTGTCCTAAAACATATTCCAATTCATGAGACTGATAAGCTGTATTAACGGTTACGATTGTTGCGCCGATTCTTGCTGTTGCAAACATGTATGTTAACCATTCAGGGACATTTTTGGCCCATATTCCAACACGGTCTCCTTTTCCAATACCTAGTGCTAAAAATCCTTTTGCAATATTGTCAACTCTTTCATTAAATTCCTTATATGTAAATCTTAAATTCCTGTCAGGATAAACTATAAACTCATGATCTGGTTGTTTTTCAACTTGAGTTTCAAAAAACTTTCCTATAGGAAGTTCTGTAAATAATTCACTCATTTTCACACCTTTTTTAATAATATAATTAATTTTGTAAAAAAGCTATTTTCTGAATTCTACTCCTAATTCAATCTCAAGCGCAAGTCTGGCTTAAAATATCTAAAATTCTTGTTTCCAATTTCTTTATCTATATTTATTTTAAACATTTTAATCCAACGCTCCTTAATTTTAATATGGTGTGTATAATACTGCTAATATTTTAGAATTCTTTTTACCGGTTGCATGTAAGTGATGTGGAACTACTGAATCATAGAAAATAGTGTCGCCTTCACCGATTACAAAAGTGTCTTTTCCATAGATAACTTCAATTTCTCCTTCCAATACATAAATAAATTCTTCTCCTTCGTGTGAAGATAATTCTTTTTCTCCTTCTTCATATTCAATTTCAATCATGAAAGGATCTATGTTTCTGTCTATTTTTCCTGCACCCAATGCGTGATATTCTAGATTGGTTGCATTTGTAACATCTTCTCTACCTGAGAAATATAGTGAATGGTCTGTTTTTCCGCCTCTTGTTACAACAGGTCCGATTTGTGGAGTGTCATCTAAAAATGTTCCAAGTCTGACTCCAAGTGCTCTGGCCATTTTTGTCAATGGGGTAAGGGATGGAATAACGTCTCCATTTTCCATAGCTTTTAAAACTTCCAGTTTAACGCCACTGGCTTCTGCTAGTTCTTCAATAGTCATATCTTGTCTTTCTCTAATACTTTTCATTTTAGAAGCAAATTCTTCATTTTTTTCCATTATATCACTTTTTTACTTTTATAAAATACTAAAATTTTTAGTATAAGTATAATATATTTTTTAATTTATATAAATACTTTGTAAATTTTAAATGAATGAGTCTGTTTGTAAGCTAGTTGATTTTTTTTGTTTATTCTTTCTAGTGAAATAGGAAATAACTTTAAAAACTCTTTGAATATTATGCCCATTATTTAATTTTGAATTAAATTCAGTTTAAATAATTTTCATAAACCTTTCTTTTATAAATTCTGGGGTCATTTCAATGATTGGTGCTTTGGAATTGCCTGGCTTGCAGTTAAATTCTACAAAATTACATTCATCATCTTTTATTATTTCTTTCAAGTCAATTTCCTCGAATTTATAGCTTTTCAAGCCAACACTTGAAGCAATTTCTGATAGATTCAAATCTTTGGCATAGGTTTCCTGATTACCTGTTGAGCCGTATGCACCATTGTTGATTACAATCCATGTTAAATTTCTTGGATTCCATGCATTGACAGTTACGAGTGAACCCATATTCATTAGCAGGGCTCCGTCTCCATCAATAACGACAACATCCCTATTTGGTTTTGATAAAGCTAATCCAAGGCCGATTGATGAAGCAAGCCCCATTGATCCAATCATATAGAATGTTTCATCCCTGTCATATATGTCATATAATTCTCTTGAAGGAAATCCGATATTGCAGACAATCAGTTCATCATCTATTAATCCGATTATTTTTTCTAAAGCATCTCTTCTTTTCATTTTATCACCAATATTTGATTTCCAATAATGTTGAAACAGGTTTTCCCTGTTCCAAGCTTAATTCCCATGATTCTCTTATGGCCTCATATGCCCCTTCAGGTGTGGCAGGTTTAAAAAAGTTATAACCCATTGCTTCCAGAATTAATGGTGTTGATTCACCCATAGGGACTTGTCCACATATATTTTCCCCTTCAGTTCCCCTATGGCTCATTATCATTAGAAGAGGGAATTTATACAATTCTGTCAATGACTTTAATGCATTTATTGAGTTTCCAAGTCCTGAATTCTGCATCAGTATTGCAGTTTTTTTGCCTCCGAGATAAGCTCCGGCACATATTCCTATTCCTTCTTCCTCTCTTGTTACAGGCACATGAATTATATCCTCATCTTCATCAATCATTTCCAATAATCTAGATAAGTTAACGCAAGGAACACTTACAATAAAGTCAATCCCAGCATCCTTTAGCCCATTATATACAGCTTCTGTACTATCCATGTTATCATCTTTTAATTTTAATTTTAACATATTTTGTTTACTTCATTTTCCTAATTAATGTTAGATAGTAACATATATATTAAATTATTTACTTATTTATATTCATGTTTGATAAACTACCGGTTTCTTCAAAAACAGAAAAGATTTTGACTAAATCTTTGGATGAAATGATTTCTGTCGAAGAAGCCAATCATTTGATGAATATTAGGGGAGCTGATTTTTACCCTTTGATGGCTACTGCAGATTATTTGCGTAGCGAAATTGTTGGAAATGATGTTACATTCATTAATAACTGTAATATTAACTTCACAAACATTTGTACTGTTAGATGTGGATTTTGTGCTTTTGGAAAGGATGCGGATGACCCTGATGCATATATATTAGATGATGAAGCTATTTTAGCCAAAGCTCAGGGGGCGGTTGATAATGGTGCCCGTGAATTTACCCTTATGGGTGGCGTACATCCGGATGCGGACATTGAATATTATGAGCATTTATTGCATTTGCTCAAGGGAGAATTTCCGAATGTAATGATTCATGGTTTTTCACCAACAATGATTAATGATGCGGCCATTGCATCAGGCATTGATATGGCTGAAGCATGTGAGAGATTGAAATCTGCCGGACTTGATACCTTGCCTGGAACTGCGGCCGAAATTTTAACGGACCGTTCCAGAGAAATAATCTGTCCTGAAAAGGTTAGCGTAAGCGAATGGGTTGATGCCGTTAGAACTGCTCATGAAGCAGGCATTCCAGGTTCTGCTACCATTATGTACGGACATGTGGAAACCTTGGAAGAGCGTGTTGAGCATATAGATATCATCCGTAAATTGCAGGAGGAAACACATGGTTTCACTGAGTTTATTCCAATGACATTTATGCATGAATACTCTCCGATATTTCTGGAAGGCCAGAAAAACTTAGGTGCTACAGGTACAGAAGATTTAAAGTTATATGCAGTTTCCAGATTAATGTTGAGAGATTTAATTCCTAACCTTCAGGTTTCCTGGGTCAAAATGGGTTTCAGATTTGCTCAAGTTGTTCTCACTGCAGGTGCCAATGATTTGGGCGGTACTTTAGGTGGAGATGAATTGTCAGAAGCGTCCGGTGCTCCTGATGGTGTTGATGCTTCAATTGAAACTTTAGTAAACATGGTTAAAAATCTTGGAAGAAACCCAAAGGAGAGAAACTCCAAATATACCGAATTTTATCCTGTCAAATATTAACAAAGCTCTAAAAATAAAAGTAGTTTATCTTATGATGTATTAATTTACATCATCAATAATTTAATTTACAGTGACATAACATGAAATTCATAGTAATTGACGGACTTGACGGGTCTGGAAAGGATACACAAATAGATTTACTTGCACAGTATTACAGAAATAAAGGGAAAAATGTTGTTGTACGTTCACATCCCTGTGATGACAATAAGTATGGACGTAAATCCCGACAAGCACTTCATAAAACAGGCAAATTCAATCATATAAAAGCTACTATATATTTTGGATTGGATGCAATCAGGTCTGTTCGCAAATACTCTCATGATGATAGGATAGATGTTTTAATTTTTTCACGATATGTTTTGGCAGTGATGTATCTTCCCCGTGTTGTAAATACCATTACTTATAAGATTGTTTGCGCTGTACTTCCAACTTCGGATACAATGTTTTTTTTAGATGTTACTCCTGAGGAATCCTTAAGAAGAATCGGTTCAAGGGATGATGAACTCGAAATGTTTGAAAATATAGAATCCCTTACCAAAAATAGAGAAAATTCCAAAAAATTTACGTATAACTGGAACGTTATTGATGGAAATCAGTCTATTGAGGAAATTAATCAACAGATTATAACTAGGTGTACCCAATGTGATTAATTATTGATATTATTTTTTTAATACTTTAAACACAACTTATATATGTAATAAAAATATAATATTAATATATGTGCGAAGAATTACTAGACCATTACGAAGAAGAAAAAAATTATGAAGAGGCAATAAAATTAATTGATGAAATAATTTTACAAAATCCTGAAAAAGCCTCATCACTACTTTTTAGAAAAGCAAATGCATTAATTGAACTTGGAAAATACTCACAAGCTATTACAACCCTAAAAGTATATGTTAAAGATTGTTCAAAAAATGAAAAAATCAAAGCTTATACTGTTATTGCAACATGCTATATGCATTTGGATGATGAAGAAAAGGCAGATGAATATCTTGTAAAAACTCTGGAATTGGATCCTGAAAATGATATAATCCTTAAACATTTGTCTTACGGTTCATATATTAGGCAGGAACATGAAAAATGCTATGGATATATACAACAATTGATTGAAATTGAAAAGGCTGATATTGAAGATTATACCAATCTAATATTTTGTTGTATTCAATTGGACCGGATAGATGAAGCTCTGGAATATGCTGAAAAAGTAATTGAGTTGGATCCGACAAATTTGGATGTTTTTGCAACATTAACCATTGTTTATGAAGATTTGGAAGATAAAGAAAAATTAAAAGAGGTTTGTGAAAGAATCATTAATTTAAAGGATGATGGAACATTACAGATTATACTTTTAAAGGCTCAGGCATTATTGGAACTGGGACGAAAAGAAGAAGCTTTTGAATTTGTCAACAAGGCTATCAAATTAAATCCATATGATCCATTTCCATACTTGATGAAAGGTATGCTGTACAATAAGTTAAAAATGTTTGAACATGCACAGGAATGCTTCAGTGAGGCATTCAATTTAAATCCTGAATTACTGCTGATGATAGAAAAATTAAAATAATGGTAGAAATTCTTTGTTGGGTTCGATTCCCAATTCTACCTTGTTTTTTTCATCTCTCCTTTTAAAAATGAATTGGAATAGAGAAGTGGTCTTCCTATTTCAATTCTACAATTTTTCTTTTATTCATGGTATAAACTTATTTTAACATTTATTTTTTTAATCAAAGATTTTGTTGCTTTTTGTTAATCTGTAAGCAAGTATTTGCTTGCGAAAATATTTATATGGGGTTATGTACTTTATTAAGTTTCATATGAATGAAAATTTGTAGAGGTGAATAATTTGAATATTAGATATGGAATAATTTTATTCATTTTCATTTTTGCCATTTCCGCTATTTCTGCGGTTAGTGCTGAAGAAATAAGCAATGATGTATCGGTCAATGATGATGTATGTTTATTGGCAGATAATGTGGATGATGTATGTTTAGATTCAAGCGTTAATTATTGGTATGTTGATGGAAATATGTCTGTTTCAGATAATGGCTCTGATCATACTTATAAAACATTGAAAGAGGCAATTGATAATGCACAGGATGGTGACACGATTTATATAGCGCCAGGTGTGTATAAAGGAGAAAATAATGTTAATTTAGATATAGATAAAAAGTTAAATCTGATAAACTGGAAAAACGGAGATGTAATTTTTGATGGTGAAGGTAAAAATTCAATGTTCAGATTTTCCGTTGATTCATTCAATATATCTGGTTTGACCTTTAAAAATGGAATTGGCTTTAATTCAACGCATGATCGTATTTTACCTGGTGGTCTTTTGCTTTTTGAAAATGGTCTTAAAAATAGTTTCATTAATGCAACTTTTATTAATAATGTAATGTCCTTCTGTGGTGTTATTACTTCTAATTGTGATATTGACCGTGTTAATTTTGATTGTACTTTTATTAATAATACTGGTGGAATATACGGAGGTTCACTTATCTATGCATGGGGCGGTTCCTTTAAAAATTCCCATATAACCTGTAATGCTTTTGATAATACTATTTGGAATAATTTCTTTAAAATGGAAGAAATATATAATGTTGATATTAAAGGTTTTTTAAATGGTAATAAAATTGTAGGAATTGACACTTCTGTTGTCTTTGATGAAAATCGTTATGATAATTCTACATTCACATTTTCTAATTTTATTTCCTTGAATCCTGTTGATAGAGCATATAATGGAAAAAGTAATTTAATTAAATTTTATTCAAGTATAATTCCTCAAGCATGTTATTATGTTAATGGGAGCATATTTGCTTCAGGTGATGGATCAGTCAATGCACCATTTAAAACATTAAACGAAGCAATTGATGTTGCAAACGAGGGTGCTCTTATTCTTATAGCTCCTGGTGTATATACTGGAATTAACAATACTAATTTAGATATTTACAAAAAATTGAGTTTTATTAATTGGACTTCTGGTGATGTGATTTTTGACGGCGAAGGTAAAAATTCATTGTTTCGGTTTCATGTGGACTCATGCAGTATATCCGGTTTGACTTTTAAAAATGGAGTTTCCACTATTTTAAATTTCTATAATTGCCTTAAAGATAGTTTTATCAATGCTACTTTCATAAATAATGTTGTTGCAGCAAAGGGTGTCATTAATTTTATAAAGGGTTTTAATGGTGTTAATTTTGATTGTGTTTTTTATAATAATACTGGAGATGATTTTACAGGCTGTTTAATTCATTCTCAAGATTCCATGGTTAATTCTAATATAAAATGTTATGCAGTTTACAATAACTATAAACTTTATTTATTTAAAACAGACAAACATATTTATGATGTTAATATTACAGGAATTTTCATGAAAAATAACCGTGCATTTTATTCAATAAATGGGTTTACTTCTGCATTTATTACGGGTTTGGGTGATGACAGATTCACTATATCAAATTCTATTATTCTAGATGAGTTTGCTAGTTTTTATAGTCATTTTAACTCTTTCGCTAGTGCGAATTCCGTAAAAACAATTAATAATTGGCTCGGTAGTACAAGGGATAATTATATGAACTCCAAATTATGGGATGTTAAACAGTGGCTGTTTTTAGATGCAGATATTCCTGATGGAGCAGTTCAAAATTTTACAACACACTTAAAGTTTTCCGCCTATGATTCTTCTTCAAAAGAAGTCAAGGATTTTGATGGAGATTTCATTATTCCAATTGAAAATATATTAAATAATATATCTATATCATCAGTCAATGCTAATTTGGATAAAACTAATGTATCTTTATATGAAAATTTCACATACTCTGCAATAAGTGCTGGTAACGGTACTTTAAGTGTTAATTGGGATAAATATACTTTCACATATACATTCCATAATTTTGTATTTGATGATGTATATGTTAGTTCTGCTGAAGGCAATGATATTAAAGGTGACGGTTCTGCAAATAATCCGTTTTCTTCATTTAAAAAAGCTCTTGATAATGTTGATGATGGTGGATTTATACATATTGCACCTGGAAGTTATACAGGTAAAAATAACATTAATATAGATATTAATAAACATATAAACATTTTAAACTGGACTAGTGGTGATATAATATTTGATGCTGAATTTAAAGGCAGAATATTTAATGTTAACGTGGATAGTATTAATATTACCGGTTTAACTTTTATAAATGGAAGATGTGATAGTAATGGTGGTGCAATTTCATTTAATGGTGATGTTATCAATTCAGTTATCAAAGCCGCTTTCATAGGTAACATTGTAAATTATGCATATGGTAATGGAATTTATATTGGCGGTAGTTTAGTTAATTCTACTATTGATAGTATCTTTTCCAGTAAATTCAATTCTCTATCTTATGGTGGAGCATTATACATTAATGGTGAAGTTATCAAATCCATTATTAACGGAACCTTTGAAAATACTATGTCCGCAAGTATCATTTACTTTAACAGCAATGTAATAAATTCTACAATCGCTGGTTTATATAAAAACAATACTGTATCAAATTTAGCTGTTCTCTACTTTAATAAGGATATAATTAATTCAACTATGAATGTAACAATAATAGATAATGATGCATATGGTGATTGTGGAGCAATTCAAGCAAATGGAAAAGTAATTAAATCAGCTATTTATGGGTTGTTTAAAAATAATATGATGTTTGAAGGTAATATTGTTTATTTCAATGATGAAATTAATGATTTGGTATTTGAAGGAATATTTGACGGTAACCGTATGTTGGATGGTTCTGTTTTCTTTTTTAAAGAATCTGTTTTCAAATTGTTAATTGACGCGATAATTACTAATCATAATAATGCTAATCAAACTGCATCATTATTTTCATTTATGAAAGATTGCTCAGCTTTTTACAAGTTCGAGTCCTTTGATTCCAGATGGTTGATTGTTTCAGATAACCCTGAATTCTTAGATGTTGTAGAATAATATTAAGATTAGACAGATTTAAAAGTTGGAATTTTAGTTTAAAATCCGATAAATGGTCTGTCTAAAACTATTTTTTTTAAAAAAGTTATTTAACAAAAAAGAAACTTTTTAATATTATTATATTTTTTTTGGAAGCAGTATTTCTTTTTCTTTCTATAATACTTCTTTAATACCACTGTCTGTAATAATCATCAGTGAATTAAGATTTTCCAGCATTAATGAAGCAATGGGATGAGTTTGAATATCCTTATTCATTAAAACAAGTTCCTTATCTACAATATCAACCCAGTTAACATTATAAATAACAACTCCATTAACAATTAATCCTAAATATTCAGGAACAAATCTATTTTCATTCATTTCTTCAAAAAACTGATTTTCACGTAAAATCTGTCTTAAAACATTATCCATACTAATCACTTCTTTCATAAACAAATTTTGGAACAGCATCATCGAAAGGATCAAAGGTTTCTCTGTTTTTAACTTCCATACATTTCATACTTACCTTTGAGTGAAGGGAAGATGGGAGCCTTAAAATCCTTTTCAAGTCAATGGAAACTTTAGCATCAATGGTCGCTAGATTGACATGAGCCATGGCTTCGACTAGATTTTTATATCGTCTGGGACCAATATCTCTTTTGAAATAGCCCCATTCATCATTATCCAAATGATGTCTGGCTTTAAGTATATCTTTCATTAATTTAGGATTAATTCCATCAATTTCCTCCTGGCCGGTTAAATGCTGGAGATTGTATTTCATTTTGTCTGTAAAAATCTTGGAATAGCCGATTGGAATTGAGAAATGCTCAAAGTTAAAAGCTTTGTTTGAAATATCCGTATTAATGAATTGAGATTTAGGGACTTCGGCTCCTGCAACATACTTTAATACTTCAGATCTAAGTTCACTGCTGGCAAGCATCATCTCTTCATCTAAAATCCTGATGTGGTATCCTCTGCCAGAATAGATTAAATGGATGTTGTTAAGACCCAAATCTCCGTCCAGAGTATCTATTAATGAATTAACAATATCCAGGGCTTCACCTAAGCAAACTTCACAAACGCTGTCGCAGTTGCATGACCTTATTGGAATATCTTTAGCATCAACATCAAAGATATATTCGGCCTTTTGCCAGTCTTCACGTCTTCTAGGATTATTATAAAAAGCTACTGAAATATATGCTGCAAAAGGTGCTTTATATCTAAGGAATTTTCTTAAAGACTCTGTTCCTCTGAAAGTTTTATATCTGTCATTAGGACCTCTTCCGTTATGGTCAAAACCAAATTCACGTTTTTTAATTCCGTCTCTAATGAATTCAGGAAGGTCTTTTTCACTCCATTCCTCACGATAATATTGGCGCCTTTCCTTCATGGTAGCTTTTGAAAACATAATATGAATTATTTTTATCCAAGTATTTATTATTTAGTGAAGTGTGATTTTTTAAATTATTTATATAAAGAATTTATAGATTATATAATTAAGTCAAATAAATGAAGGTAAGAATATGAAAAAGAATTTTTTATTTATTATTTGTCTTTTATTATTAATTGTTTCAGTTTCATCAGTATCTGCAAGTGCTGATGTGAACCAAACTATTGATGATGAAACTGGGGACTCATTAGCTTTGGCTGATGATAATGAAAATGTTTTGAGTGATAATAATTTGTCTGATATGTCTGGCATAAACGTGCAATCAGATATTGATAATGATGATAGTTCTAGTTTGGATATTTATGGTTCTGATTCTTCTAGTTCTAATATTGCTGATTTGAATGTTTCTGATATTTTGTCTAAAATTGATTGGTCTAAATTGAATATTTCTGGTTTTGATCCTTCTAGTTTGAATATTCCTGGTTTTGATTCTTCTAGTTTGAATGTTTCTGATATTTTGTCTAAAATTGATTGGTCTAAATTGAATATTCCTGGTTTTGATT
>NZ_JAZTXC010000078.1:0-22411 GCF_045636185.1 Methanobrevibacter sp.
TAATATGAGTTATGTTTTAGCTAGATCAAAAAATCCGGACATTCAGGAAGCAGGAGAATGTGGTGGAGCAGTAACAAGTATTTTCAAATATTTATTAGATGAAAATATTGTTGATGGCGTATTGGCTTTATCTCCTGGTGATGACATATATGATGGAGTTCCAACATTTGTAACTGACTCTGAAGATTTGATTAAAACTGCAGGTTCTTATCATTGTGCTCCAACAATGTTTGGAGATATAATCCAAAAGTATCTTTCAGATAAAAAAGTTGCAGTATCTGTAAAGCCATGTGATATTCGTTCAATTGATGAACTTATCAAAAGACATAAAATTAATCCAGATAACATTTTTACCGTTGGTTTAAACTGTGGTGGAACAGTATCACCTGTATCCGGAAGAAAAATGATAGAACTCTTCTATGATATTAATCCGGATGACGTTGTAAGTGAAGAAATTGACAAAGGGCAATTTATAGTGGAGCTTGCAGACGGCACTGAAAAAGGTGTAAAAATTCATGAACTGGAACATGAAGGATATGGCCGTCGTTTGAATTGTCAAAGATGTGATGTTAAAATACCTAGAAAAGCTAACATTGCTTGCGGAAACTGGGGAGCAAGTGACGGTTGGACATTCATTGAAATTAATGATGAAAAAGGTGAAGAATTAATTAACGGTGCTCAAAAAGCAGGAATTTTAGAAACTAAATCACCTTCCCAAGATGCAATCGATGCAAGATTGAAAGTTGAGGGCATCATGATTAAAATGGCTAAAAAGAATCAGGATTCCAATTATGATAAGGTAAGCGGAATAAAAGAATGGGATCGCTGTATTAGATGTTGTGCATGCAGGGATGTATGTCCAATCTGTTGGTGTTATGAAAACTGTGAGCTCAATAAATCTTACTTTAATGCATCTGATGTTCCTCCAAGTCCGATTGCATTCCAGGGTATTAGATTATCCCATATGAGTTTCAGTTGTGTTGATTGCGGACAGTGTGACGATGTTTGTCCAATGGACATACCTGTATCATTAATTTTTGATAAACTGCAAAAGAAATATCAGAATAGAACAGGATACGTAGCAGGTGTAAGTGATGATGTAAAACCACCATTATACAGTCCTGCAAAAGAGGAATTATGAGGTGTTTTTAATGTCTGATAAATTAAAAATTGTTGGATTATTATGTAATTGGTGTTGTTATGGTGGGGCTGACACTGCAGGTACTGCACGTATGCAATATCCGCCAAATGTAAGAATTATTCGTGTAATGTGCTCCGGAAGAATCAATCCATCAATGATTTTTAAAGCGTTTGAAGAAGGAGCAGATGGAGTATTTGTAGGAGGCTGCCATATCGGCGATTGTCATTATGATGCAGGTAACTACAAATGGTCTAGAAGATTTAAAATTGTTGAAGATATTCTTGAGGAATTTGGAATTGAAAAAGAAAGGTTCCGTCACGAATGGATTTCAGCATCAGAAGGGGAAAAATTCCAAACAACTATGGATGAATTTTATAAGACTCTTCAAAAATTAGGTCCTTTAGAATTGGAATGAAATTATAATCAGCCATATAACTTATAGCCATTATATTTATAATGGCTATTCTTCCCTCTAAAATTGTTTTTCTAAGATTAGTGTTTAGATACTAATCTTAGAAAAATAGTTTGACAATAATGTTTGATTATTTTTCGCATGATTATTTTATATTAAAAAACATACATCAGCCTTAGAGGTATTTCAGAATTGTCGGCATAACCAGTTTTGAGATATTCCTCATTAATATAAAATAATTGTTTAATTTAAAAAAAGAGAGGAGTTATGGAGAACATAACTGTCTTTCACTGTCTACAATAGCTATTAGGGTAATCTCACAATTGTTATCCTAAATGGCTATTTTTTAAAAATACTTTTTTTCTTTAACTTTATATTCAATAAAAAACAAAACATTTTATGGTGATAATAAATGGTATCCGAAAATATGGAAAAAGCATTAAATGCTCAATTAAACGCTGAGGTATACTCAGGATATTTATACTTATCCATGGCAGCTTATTTTGAAGATGAAGACTTAGCAGGTTTTGCTAACTGGATGAGAGTACAAGCAGCAGAAGAATTAGAACATGGTATGAAATTTTATGATTACATTATCAGAAGAGGAGCTTCCGTAACATTAACAGCAATTGAAGGACCTCAAACTGAATGGGATTCTCCATTAGCTGCTTTTGAACATGTTCTTTCTCACGAACAAATGGTGACCGGATTAATCAATGACTTAGTTAATTTAGCTATTGAAGAAAAAGACCATGCAACCAACAACTTCTTACAATGGTTTGTTGAAGAACAAGTTGAAGAAGAAGAAAACGCAATGGAATTGTTAGCTAAAGCTAAATTGGCAGATGGCGATAACAGATTAATTTATGAATTAAATAAAGAATTAGGTGAACGTTCACCTTCCGAAGACTAGATTATTTCTAGTCACATTTTTATTTTGGTGTTAAAATGAACTATCCTGAAGGACCTACTAATGAAGCTCAAGTTGATTCTAGTCAATATGATTCCGAATTAATTGGTGAAAATGATTTTGGAAGTGTTCATATTCATGGTCCTTTTGGAGATAAGAATTCAAATGTTAGGATTGCTTATGTAATTGGAATGCATCCTCTTGAAAGTAAATCTCATCGGGCATTGTTTGATGAGTTAACAAACAGAAATGACTTAAAATACTCTTATTATCTTTATAATATTCATGTTGATAATCCGAATAGCGATACTGAAGGTCGTCTTGAAGGACAGTTATTGGCTCAAGAATTTATTAAAGATGATATAATTGAAAAAAAATATGACTTGTTTTTAGATATTCACTCAAACAGGGGGTCACGAGGGCCGGGTGAATATAGGATAACCAATTTTGTATTTGCTCCAGGTTTTGATGAAAATTCAACTAGATATGTTGATGTTATCATAGATTCTATTGAAGAATTGGTTTATTATGCTCCTGAATTTAGATCAAGTCCGCCTTTTATAACAGAACCGACAGCCAAGGCAGGTATTCCTACAATTGTTTATGAATGTTATACTTATGAGCCAATGGAAGTTACACGTAATTTGGCTTCTAAATTAATAAATTGTATTGATAATCATGACTTTTTCTAAAAAACGACTATTTTATTTAGCAATAATTATTTTAATTATATGTGATCTTATTCTATTAGGTTATGTGGCATTTCATTCTGTTGACATATCTTTTAAAAAAACAGTATATGCTTTTGATTTTATTGTCTGTATTATTTTATGGGCAGAGTTTATTTATAGTTATACTCATTCCGAAGACAGAAAACAGTATTTAAGGGATAATGCTATAAGTATTGCAGGGATGTTTCCATTAGATTTCATGTTTTTAAGAGCATTAAGACTGATTAAATTAGTAAATTTTATTAAGAAATTTGTTCTAACTCAAGAAAATAAATCCTTTGAAAAATTCTTGAAAAGAACCCTTTTGGATAAAATCATTCCATTTTCTATGATATTCATTTTTGTTATTGCAATCTTAATAAGATTTGCTGATAATAGTATTAATGATATTTCAACAGCGTTTTGGTATACTTTAGCTAGTATGACAAGTACTGGTTATGGTGATGTTGTTCCAACTACTTTTTCAGGTAGATTAATTGGGATAATAGCTATGGTTGGTGGAATACTTATTTTTTCAACTTTTACTGCTGTAATTTCTTCAATATATGTTTCAAAAATTAGCAATGATAATCACGATAATTTAGAATCAAAAATAGATGATTTAAATGCCGAAATTAAAGAATTAAATGAAAAAATTGATGAGCTAAAAAAAGAAAATGATTGAGATATTTAAATCTCAAATCCACCGTCTACTTTTATTATTTGTCCGTCAATAAATGAAGAGTCGTCTGATGCTAAAAAGAGTGCAACACTTGCAATATCTTCAGGTTGTCCGCATCTTTTTACTGGACATTGATCAATCATTTGTTGAAGTGCTTCTGGTCCACCAATACTGTCCACCATTGCTGTGTGGATTAACCCTGGTGCAATACCATTACATCTAATTTCTGGACCTAATTCCCATGCAATAGATCTTGTAAGTCCCATCATCGCATGTTTACTGTCAACATATGCTGCAAATCCGTGGTGAGCTCCAAATGAAGCTACAGAACATGTGTTAACAATAGTTCCTTTTCCTTTTTCTTTCATTACTGGAGCTACTAATTGTGTTAAAAGCAATGCGGAGGTTACATTTACATTAAATATTTTGTTCCATTCTTCAATGGTTAAATCCATTAATGGGGACATGCTTAACATTCCAGCATTATTGAATAAAACATCAACAGTTCCATAGGTGTCCATTGTTGTATCGAATATTTTTTGAATATCGTCTAAGTTTGCCATATCTGCAATTACATAGATTGCTTCTCCTCCTTCGGCTTTAATGTCATCAACAACAGCTTTTGCACGTTCTTCGTTTCTTCCGGTTACAACTACTTTTGCTCCTTCGGCAGCGAATAATTTTGCTGAATCTCTACCCATTCCGGAAGTTGCACCAGTTACTATTGCTACTTTGTTTTCTAGTTTTCCCATTTTTAACACCTTAAATTTTTCATGTTTTTACATGATAAAAATAGCTATATTTTATATATTATTTAAATATTATTTTTTTGAATATTTGTATTATTCAATATTCAAAATTTGAAAAAAAATTTTTTAAAAAAGAAGATATGAAGTTTATAATGAATAAACTTCTTCACATGGAACAATTGTTATATTGTTTTTCTTTAAAATATCGATTAAAGCATCAATATCATCTGCATGAAGTAATAAAATAGCTTTTCCTTCTTTTTCATGTGTAAATGCATAAAGATATTCCAGATCAATATTATTGTCTCTGATTATATTCAAAACACTTGTGAGGCCACCTGGTGCATCGTGCATTTCAACTCCTATGATTTCGGTAATTTTAACAAGGAAGTTATTTTGCTCTAAAGCCTCTTTTCCTTTTTCCGGATTATCTACCACAAGTCTTAAAATACCAAATTCTGAGGTATCTGCCATACACATTGCTCTAATATTAACGTCAGCAACTGTAAGAACTTCCAGAGGTTTTGATAAACTGCCCATTCTGTTTTGTAAAAATATTGATAGCTGTTTGATTTTCATATATATCACCTAATGTAAATTCCTTTCATCAATTACTCTTTTTGCTTTTCCTTCAAATCTAGGTAATGTTTTAGGTTCTACAAGAGTTACTTTTACTCTAATACCAGTTTCATTCTCAATGGATTTTCCAATTCTGTTTTGAATTGCCATCATTTCTTTAACACCATCAAAGAAAATGTCTGATGATGCTTCTACTTTTACTTCAATTTCATCCAGAGTTCCAGGTCTTGTAACTATTATTAAATAATGAGGCTCTACATCACCCGCTCTGAGCAATGCCTTTTCAATTTGTGAAGGGAAAATGGCTACTCCTTTGACTTTAATCATATCATCAGATCTGCCAGTGATTCTACTCATTCTAGCATGTGTTCTTCCACAGCTGCATTTTTCATAAGTAATTTTGGTTAAATCTTTTGTTCTGAATCTAATTACAGGCATTCCTTCTCTTTCAAGGTTGGTTAAAACCAGTTCTCCCGGAGTATTTGGTTCTAAAGTTTTTAATGTATTTGGGTCAATAATTTCTGGATAGTAAATGTCTTCTGAAATATGAAGGCCTTTCTGCGCTTCACATTCAACACCTATTCCGGGTCCCATCAATTCAGTTAATCCATAAATGTTGTAGGCTTTTGCACCGAAGAGTTCCTCTACTTTTTGTCTGATTTCTTCAGTCCACATTTCAGCTCCAAAACCTATTGCTTTAATTTTTAAATCTTTAGGGTCAATTCCTTCATCTAAAGCGACTTCACCTAAATGAATTCCGTAAGATGGTGTAAAGATAATTCCTGTAGCTCCGAAATCATTCATGATATCGATTTGTCTTCTGGTTTGGCCGGTTGAAATCGGAATGATTGTTGCTCCAACTTTATGACATCCGTAGTGAATACCAAATCCTCCAGTAAACATTCCGTATCCGTGAGTATTCTGCAGAATATCGTCTTTGCCGATGCCCATCATAGAAAGTCCGCGGGCTATTGTTTCTGCCCATGTGTCCAAGTCCTTTTCTGTATAACCTGACACTACTGGTTTTCCCGTTGTTCCTGATGATGAATGCAATTCCTTAATTTCTGACATGTCTACTGCAAATAATCCATAAGGATAGCTTTCACGCAAATCGTCTTTTGTAATGAATGGTAATTTTTCAATATCTTTTAAACATTCTATGTCTTCTGGAAAAACTTCAGCTTCACTGTATTTCTTATTATAATAAGGAATTTTGTCAAATGCCCTTTTTACAGTCTTTTGAAGTTTTTTTAGTTGTAGTTCTTCAAGGTCTTGCCTTGACATTGTTTCTATTTCTTCGTTCCATATCATGGATTAGCCTCATTTTAATTTAATATTATAATTTATGTTTTTGGTTTAGTTTAAATTTTATTATATTGTAATACTTTTTTTTATTTTTTTATTAGGTAAGTAATACTTTAAGTATATTTATATATTACTTTTTATTTATCTTATATTGTACCTAATCAAGGGTATGGATATTAATTATGGGGGCAAATGATGAAATTTAGGAATAATATAATTTTTTTAACAATATTTATTTTCTTAGTAATAATTTCTTCAGGAATTGTTTTTGCAGAAGATTCTGCAATGCCTCTGGTTGACAATGGTGAGGTATCTGGTGGAGTTGAGATTTCATCAGTAAATCCATTTACTTCAACTAATGGGGAGCTAGTTTATGAAATTCCTGAAAACGTAACTGAAATAAAATCTGTAAATGTTGTCGTTTCTTCATATTCTGGAAGTGGAGCTCCAACTTATGGATTAACAACTAATATTTCTTTAAAAACAGATGATGGAATAAATGTTTTAGAATATGCGAATTTAACATATCCGGATAATACGGCCAGTGATCCGGTTATTTATCCGATAACCAATAATACATCAAAACAATATTCAGATTATCAAAGTTTATTTGACATAACTGATAAAGTGAAAAATCTGTCTGGCGGTGATACCATAACAATCACTGTAAACAATACTGCTTTAACAGATTATAGCTTTGATGGTAGAATAAAATTGATTGCATTAATATGTGCATATGATGACAGTGATAACGATAAGATATCTTACTGGTTAAATATTGGTCAGGCATGGACAAAAGAAACATTAACTACAATATTCAATACAAAAGATTTTGATGATGATTATGATGATGTCACATTAGAATCTATTGCTTTATCTAGTGCAGATGCTACATACAGATTAAATGGAGATTTACTACTGGATCCTGAACAGGAAACTGGAAGTTATTATATATATGATGTTTGGAATATAACCGAAAATTTCATACCTTTAACAGATACTAATTTAACATACACTTCTTCAAAAGCATCTACTTATGCATCATATAAGGCTTCAGTTCAATTATTAAAAATTACTACACCAGAACCATACTTTATAGCTGGAAAAATTACACCACCGTATTCAGGTACAGTATTTGCTGGTGTTAATAATACTTTAACTGTAACTGTTACAAACGGTAACATTGATTTCGAAGGCAGTGCAATATTATTGGCTGATGGTGAAGAAATTGCTTATGAGAACTTATCTATTGATGCAAATGATGAAACTGTAATTACATTCATTGATCCAACTATCAGGCCTATTGACGAAACTACTGTTAATGGAGCTAATAACACTGAAGTATTGTACACATTGAACTTTGTACATAAAGATTTCATTTTAAATTCAACTAATGCTACTTTTAAAGTATTATATAATGGTAATTTAGGTAAAAATTTTGCTTTCCCTCCTTCTAATACAAGTACTAAACGTTTTTTTAATATTACTGGTGATGTTATTATTTTAACTCAGGATGTTTCTAAATATGCTGGTACTGGAGTAACTAATGTCAATTACACATTTGAAGTTGATTCTTCAGATATTAGTGACAGTTTACTTTATGTAGCTTATAATTGGGATAAGATTGCTGGCGGAGACTATATTGATTGGAATATTACATTCAACAGTCAGACTATTGCTCCTGTTTCTACTTATCGTGATCAGTGCAATTTGGGAACTTATGGTAAATATGGTTACGGTTTGCTTGTTTATGATGTGGTTGATTTATTAGCTGCTGGTGAAAATGTTTTAGTTTTAAATAAAGCTGCTGGCGGTTGTGCTGTTTATCCTCCTACATTACTTGTTTTAACAGAAAATGGTGAAAGTGAAACTTATAAATTGGTTTATATTGCTGAAGAGGCAGATTTATTATCCAAACAGGTAAATCTTGAAACTGGTTCATACACATTTATGGATGATATCGAAACTGCTGGTTTATTAAATTCAACTTTGTATGTATTTGCTGCTAGTGCTCAAGCCGGTGAAGGTAATCTTATAGTAAATAATAATATCTGTGAAGATATCTGGAATGGAACAAGCAGTTCACTTGATTACTTTACTGTAGATATTACAGATATTATTGAAAATGAAAATGAAATTTATTTCCAAGCTACTGGTTCAACCATTGTAGCATTAACTGATATTATCGTTTGTGAAAAAGTTCTTGATTATTCAATTTCAGGAGATATCAAGCCACCATATGCAGGTACAGTTTTTGCAGGTGTTAATAATACTTTAACTGTAACTGTTACAAATGGAAATAAAAAATTTGAAGGTTGTGTTGTATTATTAGCAGACGGTGAAGAAATTGCTTCTAGTGATTTAACTATTGATGCTTCTAACAGTACTACATTAACTTTAATTGATCCGACATTTAGACCAATTGATGAGACTACCGTGAATGGAGCAAATAATACTGAAGTAACATACACTCTTTTAATTGTTGATAAATATAATAATACTTTAAATTCAACCAATGCTACTTTTAAAGTGTTATATAATGGTAATTTGGGTAAAGACTTTGCTTATCCTGCTTCTAATGCTACAATTACTCGTGAATATTTAATTACTGGTGATGTTATTATTTTAACTCAGGATGTTTCTAAATATGCAGGTACTGGAGTAACTAATGTTAATTACACCTTTGAAGTTAATTCTTCAGATATTTATACTGGTTTGCTTTATGTAGCTTATAATTGGGATAAGATTGCTGGCGGAGACTTTAATGATTGGAATATCACATTCAATAATCAGGCTATTACTCCTATTGATACTTATCGTGATCAGTCCAATTTGGGAACTTATGGTAAATATGGTTACGGTTTGCTTGTTTATGATGTAGCTGATTTATTGGATGATGGTGAAAATGTTTTGGTTTTAAATAAAGCTGCTGGTGGTTGTGCTGTTTATCCTCCTACTTTGCTTGTTTTAACTGAAAATGATGAAAGTGAAACTTATAAATTGGTTTATATTGCTGAAGAGGCAGATTTATTATCCAAACAGGTAAATCTTGAAACTGGTTCATACACATTTATGGATGATATCGAAAATGCCGATTTAATAGATTCAACTTTGTATGTATTTGCTGCTAGTGCTCAAGCTGGTGAAGGTAATCTTATTGTAAATAATAATACCTATGAAAATATCTGGAATGGAACAAGTTCATCATATGATTATTATATGATTGATATGCTTAATTCTACATTAGAAAATAATGTTATTTACTTTGAGGCTACTGGTTCAACAATTGTAGCATTACAAAATATATTGGTCGTTGAATTGGAACGTCCTATTGAGATTTCTGCTCCTGATGTAACTAAATACTATCATGGCTCTGAAAGATTTGTTGTAACTGTAACTGATTATAAAGGCAGTCCTTTAGCAAATAAAACAGTTGAAATTAGTATTAATAACGTAAATTATACTAGAAATACTAATGAAAATGGTAGTGTAAGTATCGCTCTTGAATTGGGTGTTGGAGTTTATGATGTCGATGTTACTGCCGATAATCAAACTGTTTATTCAGTTGTAACTATTTTAACAACTGTCAACGGTACTGATATTACTAAAGTGTTCAGAAATGATACCCAATACTTCGCAACATTTTTAGACAGTGAAGGAAACTATCTCAAAGACGGTGCAGATGTCAAATTCAACATCAATGGAGTAATGTATGACCGCAAAGTATCTGGCGACAAAGGTTTAGCTAAATTAAATATTAACTTACAGGCAGGTGAATATATAATAACTGCAATAAACCTTGCTACTGGTGAAATGACTGCCAATAATATTACTGTTATTCCAAGAATCATTGAAAACAATGATATAACTAAATACTACAGAAACGGAACACAATATACTGTTAAAATCATTGGTGATAACGGCAATCCTGTAGGTGCAGGTGAAAATGTAACATTCAATATCAATGGCGTATTATACACCCGTCAAACCGATGCAAACGGTATCGCTAAGTTAAACATTAACTTAAATCCTGGAGATTACATTATAACTGCTGAACACAAAGGTTCCATGGTATTCAATAACATTAAAGTATTGCCTGTATTGAATGCTACTAATATTTCAATGAAATATCGTGACGGAACTCAATTTATAGCAACAGTTCTTGATGGTCAGGGCAAACCTTATGCAAATCAAGTGGTTACATTTAACATCAATGGTGTATTCTACGACAGAATATCCGATGCTTTCGGTCAAGCAAAATTAAACATTAATTTAATGCCTGGTGAATACATTATAACTTCAAGTTATAATGGCTGTAGCATAGCTAACACAGTTAAAATCAGCAGTGCATAAGAGAAGTAATCTCACTTCTCTTCCTTTTTTTTTATTTTTCAAATTATTCTAAAAAAGCCACTTTGTGTGAATTAATACTTCATTCACTTTTTCCATTTTTTAGTAATACTTTTTTATAGAATTCATGTTAATTAGTAATACTTTGATTAATTTTATTAATAATAACTGTTTAATATAATTATTGAAAGGGATTATTAGATAATCTTTTTCAAAGGAGGTTTTAAAATAATTAAAAGTAAAATTGATACTTTTAATCTCAAAAATATAGCAATTGTAGCTATTTTGATTGTTTTGCTCTTATGTACAATTAATATTACATTCGCTTTGGATAATGATACAATTGTTCAATCAGACAATTCTAATGTTTTAAATCAAGACTATAATAAATCTATGTTGCTTATTAGTGATAATGGAGGAACAAATATTCTTGATTCAGCGGCGAAGGAAGTATTGAATAATTATTCTAATGTAAATATTCAAGTTAGAAGTTCTAATCAGATTTCTAAAATGGATGAAGCGGAATTGTACACATTAATTGATAAAAGTGATATTGTAATTGCAAATTGGTTAACAACTGATGCAGATTCAGTATTTACTAATTTATTACTTAAAAATCCTGATTTATCAAATAAAGAGATGTTTTTGATATTGGAAACATCCTCTTCTTCACAGCTTAAAACATTCAATTTAGTTAAAAATTCTACTATTAATTATCATAAAATCTTCGACGATAGTATTTGTACAGTAGATTTTTTAAATGAATATTTTCAAACGACAAAAAGAGGTCAACCATATACTTCAGTTTATAGTTATGTTACTTCAGGTAAGGGCAATATAGTTGATTCCAGATTTAATCAAGCAGTTTTATATAAAAATTGCAATGATAAGGAAAATCAAATAAATCAAATTTTATGGGCATTAAACACCTGTGGTTTTAATTGCCAATATACTGCTCCGATATTCCATGCATCATATCAATATGGGTTATATCGAGATAAGTATATGTCTTTTGATGAATACAAGAAATTATATTTTGATTCTTCAAGAAAATATACTGTTGGTTTACTTGAAAGTAATATGTATGTATCCAGTGCATCTTTAGAACCATATTATGCATTAATAGAATCTTTAGAATCTAAAGGTGTTAATGTAATTCCTGTTGTTGCAGCGGGAGGTTCTGATGATCAGTTAAAAGTAATGGTTGAATATTTCACTAATGCTCCGGATTATAAATCATTTTTAGAAAATCCTTCTAATTATGAAAGTTATGTGGATGCAATAATCTCCATGCCTGCATATGGTATTGGGGGAACATTGTTTGATAAAGTAACAGAATATTTTGAAACAGCTGGCGTACAAATATTCAGAGCAGTCCATTCTGATTATGTAAGTAATGAAGAATGGGAATTAAGTACTACAGGTCTGCCTGGAAACAGAAGTGATAAATGGTGGCATGTAGCTATTGGTGAAGCACAAGGTATTATTGAGGCTACCTTTGTTGGTGGTGTAACTCATGATATATCAGCAAATACCGGTGCTGAACGCTCAGGATATAAACCTCATGAGATAAATATTGATTTATTAACTGACCGTGTTGTTTCATGGATTGATTTGAGATATACAGAAAATGCTGATAAAAAAATTTCTTTAATTTATTATAATTATCCTCCAGGAAAACAAAATATTGGTTCAAGTTATTTGGACTCAATAACAAGTATTTATAATCTTTTATATGCTTTAAAAGCAGAAGGTTATAATGTTGGCGAGCTTCCAAATAATGTGAGTGAATTGGAAGATATGATTATTAAATGTGGTATCAATGTAGCTACATGGGCACCTGGTGAATTGAAAAAACTAGCCAATAGGTCTAATGTGATTTTACTTCCAGCTTCCGAATATTTGGAATGGTTTGAAAGTTTAGAACCTATTTCTAAATTGCAAGTTGTGGAAGGTCCTGTTGCATATATTGGTGAATTATCAAGAAATGCAATTGCTATACATTATACTGCTCCAATGGATGAACGTTTATCTGATTGGTATAGTGAAATCATGGCGTTACTTCCAGATAATTATACTTCAAGTGCTGTTCCGATTTTAGATAATATTGTTGCAGCTTTAAAACAGTATTTAAAAACAGGTTCAGAATCAGACTACGCAACTTTCTTAAAATATAAACAAGAATGGATAGAACTGGATATACCTGGTTTAAATGGCTGGGGCGATGCTCCTGGAAATATTATGACAATTGAAAGGAATGGAACTCTATACTTTGTAATTCCTGGTTTAACATTCGGTAATATTTTTGTTGGTCCTGAACCTCAAAGAGGATGGGAAGCAGATTCTGATGCATTATATCACAGTACTGCTGTAGCTCCAACGCACCAATACTTAGCGGCTTATTATTATTTCCAGGAATATTATTCCTCCGCAATGGTATTTGTTGGAAGACACGCTACTCACGAATGGTTACCTGGTAAAGAGGTTTTGTTATCTTCAACAGATTATGGATCTATTGTTGTAGGTAAAACTCCACAAATTTATTTCTACATATCTGATGGTCTTGGTGAAGGTATTCAGGCTAAAAGAAGAGGTTTTGCTGTAATGATTTCACATATGACTTCTCCTTTGGCTTATACTCAACTTTATGGAAACCTGACTTCTTTGGCTAATTTGATTAATGAATATGAAAATGCTCTTAATCAAAGTTCCAAGGACACACTTATATCAGAAATTAAGTATATTGTTGATACAAACAATTATGTTCATTCTATGGGCATAAGCAATGAAACATTCAACCATTTAACATCAGACGAGTTAGTTTCTACAGTTGATTCTTTCATTAAATCAGTACAAGATCAGCTTTATACATGGGGATTACATGCATTGGGTCAAAACTGGACAGATAAGGATATAGGTTTATCTGTATCTACAGCATTATCTCAAAAATTCACTTATAATGGTGTAACCACAACATTATATGATGAAATTGCCCAAATAAAATATTCTAAAAAATATAGTGAACTTAATTCTCTTGAAAGGGATGTAGTAATGAATTTATCCACTAATGCAGTGATTTCTTTAATTTATTATTCAAGTGAAGAAGTTGCACGTGTAATTGGTGTAAATTCATCTAGTCTTATTGCGGCATTTGATTATGCGAAATTATATATTTCATTAATCCAATTGTCCGTTCAACAAGAGATTAATTCATTTATTAATGCTTTAAATGGGGAATATGTTGCTCCGGGTCCTGCAGGTGACGTATTAGATATTAATTCACTTGAAACTGGAGGAAATTTCTTCCATGATCAGTCTCAAGAACTTCCAACAAAAGAAGCATATGAATATGGAAGAGTTTTAACATTACTTGCCCTAGAAGGTTTAACAGATGATACTGAAAAACTTGTAATGGGAATCTGGTGTGTTGAAACTGCAAGAGACGACGGCGCATTAATTTCAGTTGTTTTATATTTACTTGGAATGGAACCAGTTTATTCATCATCTCCAAGTGCTGGTGGATATGTGCAGGTTGGTAATGATGAAGACCATGATGATCATGAACACGATGACAAAGAGGTAAGTGTTGGTGTAAAAACTAATATATTACCAAAATATCTTAAATTACAAGAATTAACTCGCCCTGATGAATGGGCTAAAAAAAGAATTGATGTAACAATCATTACTAGTGGAAACTTTAGAGATTTATACTCTACTCAAACTATTCTAATGGATAATGCATTTAGAGTTGCCTTAGCTAGATCATATATGTATATTTTAGATAATGATGAATTAATGAATAGTGAATGGGGCAGAGATATTGAAGAAGGTTTGGATCATGTAATGGCCAGTATTGATTACTATGGAATTGGTGGAGAATCATTTGAAGAAAACAATGTTGCTAAACATTGGGTAAGTGATTTCATCTATTACAAAGAGTTAGGTTACAATACCACTACCGCTGCAGAATATGCAATTACCCGTATTTTTGCACCGCCTAATGGTGATTACGGTGCAGGAATTGCAAAATCAGTATCTTTAAGTTGGACTTGGAACGACACTGATGAATTATCAGAGTTCTATTTAGGCAGAATGGGTAACATGTACTCCAAATTCTATTGGGGTGAAACCAATCCTTTAGTATTTTTAAGAGCTTTAAATAATACTAATGATTTAATCGTTAGCCGTAATACTAATGTATATGGTGTTTTGGATAATGATGATTTCTTTGATTATTGGGGAGGCCTTTCAATGACAATGGCTTATGTCAATGGAAATTCACCTAAAATGAATGTATTGATGTATGGTAATAAAAATACTCCATACACCACTTCTATTGAACAGGCTATTGCAAAAGAAATCCTTACCAGATATTCAAACCCTGACTGGATTAGTGGAATGATGCAGGAAGGTTATAGTGGTGCTAGATACATTTCTAATAAATTTTTAACCGATTTGCTTGGATGGTCTGTAACAAGACCTGAAGCAGTTTCAAATTATATGTGGAATGACGCATATGATATCTATTTCAATGACAAATATGGAATGGGTGTTACTGATTGGTTAACAACAGGAAATAATAACTATGCATTCATATCCTCTGCGGGTACATTATTGACTGCCGCATATGAAGGTTATTGGCAAACAGATTCAGCAACACTATCAAGTCTTGCTAATCAATGGGCACAAGCTGTAATTACAAATGGTGTTGCATGCTGTGACTGTAGTTGTGGTAATATTGCTATGATGCAATGGGCAGTTGATTTTATTAACCCTGATTTGCTTGCAAGATTTGCAGATCAAATTTTCCAAGCAACAAATCATAATTTCTTTAATCCTGCCAATTTCCAACATTCTGAAGATTCTGAAAGTTCAGATGCTGAAGCAAATCAGAATTCAGGTATGAATTCTACAGATGCTAATGTTAAATCCAACTCTTCATCTTCTACTTTAAGGTCTGAAAGTTCAACTTCAGGTTCAAATAATGGCCGTAATGCAATGAGTGTTGGTGAAGCTTCATCCCAATCAGCTATAGCTTCCAGTTTATCTGAAATCAACGGTTTAGATAATGTCGGCGATAGTGGTGCTGATGCTGAAGGAAAATCTTATGAAGTTACAAAATCAGTTCCAAGCAGTAGTACAACAACTGAAAAATCCATGTCAATACAATTGTTAATATGTGTAATAGTTTTAGTTGGAATTTTCGCTATAGGATACTTTAGAAACAAGAAAGAAGAATATTAATTTGAATAACTTTCTAGTTATTCATTTTATTTTTTTATTACGATTAAAATTTATATAGTTAAAAATATATAAAATAAATTGTAATTGATTTTTAATTAATTATGTGAGGATTTTAATATGGATATGATGAGTGTATTATGGCAATTCGGTATTCTTGCAGCCATCCTTGTTTTTGGTATAAAAGTAGGTTTGGCTTCAGGTTTAGCTAATTTGTCTAAAAAATTACTAGCGTTAATCTGTATAGGATATGGTGGTGGAGTTTTAATTATTTCTGCTATCGCTTCTTTATATGCAGAACAACTCACTCAGGCTATTTATAGTTATAATTCAATATTCTATATAATCATGGCTTTAATAATGATTATTGCAGGTTTAATTACAATAAGGGAGTGGAAAGTTCATGACCACAATACAAGTACTGCTACATCACTTGCAGTTATTGCACCTTGTCCATGTTGTTTTGGTTCAATTGTAGCAAGTATTTTGATTGTTGCTCCAACTATAGGTGTTGGTGCTTTCTATTTAAGTTGGTTTGCAGCAGCTGCGTTAGTGGCTGTAATTATAATAACATACTTTGCATCCAATACATTACTTAGATTTACAAGCAAACCTTATCCTATTATTTTGGGAAACTTCATGTTGCTTTTAGGTGCTTACTTTTTACTTTCTGCAATTGTGATTCCTAATATTGCAGGTTCCTTATCCAAGGATTTCAGTGATCTCACAATGAGCTCACCTGAAACCGTTATTGCAATTGTTATTATGCTTATTGTTTTAGTGATTATAGGAATATTATTAAATAAGAAAAGTAAAAGTCTTTTAGAATAATTTAGGTGATATATAATGAGTGTAAGTATACCTGGTGGAGAATATTTAACTGGTTCACTTGATGTTATTTCACAGAGTTTAACCATTCCGGTATTGGTTATACTTTTAATTATTGTTATAATGTCAATTATTACATTGGGTGGAGCAATATCAGAATATACTTCTAGAAAAAAGGTTCCTGTTGGAACAGTTCGTGATTTAATTTATGATATTAATGCAGCTGCTTCAGTTGATGCATTAAAAAGTATTATTGAAAATGCAGAAATTCCAAAATCTCAGAAAAAAGTTTTATCGGAGATTGCTAGTTCTTCTGCTTTAGATCAAAATTCAAGAGAAGCTTTAGCTCGTAAATTAGTTGAATATGAAGAAGAAAAAACTGAAAAGACATTACAAAGAACTGATATTATTACTCGTGTAGGACCTACTTTAGGGTTAATGGGTACTTTGATTCCTATGGGTCCAGGTCTCGCAGCATTAGGTGCAGGAGATGTAAATACTCTTGCAGAATCATTAACTCTTGCGTTCAACACAACTATTGTCGGTATCGGCTCAGGTGCTTTATGTTATGTTATTGGTAAAGTTAGATCTAGTTGGTATGACCGTTACTTATCAGATTTGGATGCTTTATCAGATGCTGTTTTAGATTATATGAATAAGCAGTGATTTAAATGGTTCGTAAAAAACAGAGAAGACGATCTAATCGTGTTGAAGAAGACCCAATGGCGGGTACAGCCAACTTAGTTGATGCTATGCTTGTTATTGCTGTTGGTTTTCTGGTTTTTGTAATCATTAGTTGGAATATGCAATCTATTGTTTTCAATGAGGATATGAGTCCAGAACAAAGACAGCAGGTAATGCAGAATATTCAAAGCATGTCTGAAGTTAATCAGGGACATCAATTAAATGAAACACCTGATATTTCTAACAGTTCAGGTCAGGGTTATACTGAAATGGGTAAAGTTTATAAAGATCCATCGACAGGCCGGCTGATAATGGTGGAGGGTTGAGCCTCTGCCACATACTTTTTTTCAATTTTTTTTAATAATTTATTAACCTTTTTTTAAGTTAAATAGAAACTCTTTTATAAATTGTTTAACATACATTTATTTAGTGAAAATTATAATTGGATAATATTGCCTTTTTATAGGTTTATTTGTGGCAATTTTATTGTTGCTGCATAGGTTTTATTTAACAGAAATGGCTATCAGCCAGTCTGATTATTCTCTAATGTAACTATTATTTTACATGGGGTTTATGTTTGTAATTTAATTTTATAATTTTCATTTTTTTAGGTCTTAGGAGGATATGATGAAAATAGAAGACATTTTAGAATTTCGTCAAAATACAAGAAATAATATTTTTGACATTATGAAAACTGATGCCAAATCTACTGTTTCAAATCCTATTGTTGTTATAATTTTAATAGCAATTATAATATTGCCTTCTTTGTATGGTTTAATAAATATTTATGCATGCTGGGATCCTTATGAAAATACTAGCCATGTTCAGTTTGCTATTGCTAATGATGATATGGGTGCTCAATATCAAAATGTATCGATTCGTGCAGGTGATGATTTAGTTAAAATGCTTAAGAATAATACTGATTTTGAGTGGGTATTTGTCACTTCTGATGATTTGAGAGAAGGTGTGCACAATGGAACGTATTATGCAGGTATTGTAGTTCCATCTAACTTTAGTCAATCTATTGTGTCGATTACAACCAAAGATCCTCATTCTGCAACATTGGAATATCGGGTTAATGAAAAGTCAAATCCTGTTGCAGCTAAATTAACTGATGCTGCTGCAAAACAAGTATATAATAATATTAATGCAGAGATTGTTACTTTCATTAATTTGGCAGCTTACGATAAACTTGGTGAATTGAAGGATGGATTAGCTTCTGGTGCAAGTCAATTAGCTGCTGGTGGAGGTTTATTATCTGCAGGTGCTGATCAAGTTGGTGCCGGTGCAGGTCAGCTTAGTGATGGTGCTAATCAGCTTAGTGATGGTGCTAATCAGCTTTCTGATGGTGCTAATCAGTTGGCTGATGGTGCTGGTCAGGTTGCTGATGGAACTCGTCAGGCATCTACTACAGTTAATCAGGTTACTGGTGATATTTCACAAGTTACATCTTATGTTAAAAATCACACTTCTTCCCAATTTATAAAGGAGGGAATGGATTATATTGATGGACAAGCTTCAAACGTTTCAGGAAAAGTAAATCAATTAGATAATGGTGCTCATCAGGTTGCTGATGGTGCAGTATCTTTATCTGATGGAGCAAATCAACTTGGTGATGGTGTAAATCAATTGAGTCAGGGTTCATTAAGTTTAGCTGCTGGTGCTCAATTACTTGCAAATTCTGCTGCTTCTGCTTTATTTGCCGCATCAAGTTCATTGTCTGGTGCTGCTGGGGGCTTAGATGATGTTACAGGTTTAAATGATAGTCAAATTGGTGATTATTTCTTTGCTCCGGTTAAATTAGATAGGCATGAAGAATTCCCATCAAGTAATTATGGTTCCCAGGTCGCTCCATTTTATTTGGCATTATGTATGTGGGTTGGTGCATTAATTACTTCTGTAATGTTAAAACCAGGAACAAGTGTAGGTACTAGATTCAGACCGCATGAAATGTATCTGGGTAAATTGGCATTATTTTTAGTTTTATCTGTATTGCAAACGACTGTTACTCTGTTGGGTTGTCTTGCTTTAGGAATTGATATTAGCAATCCATTGGTTTTCGCATTTTCGTGTTATATTGTTGCAGCCATATTTATGACGCTAATATATTCCTTAGTATCTCTTTTCGGAGTAATTGGAAAAGGAATAGCTATTGTTTTATTAGTGTTCCAGATATCTGGTACCGGAGGTATTTATCCGGTTGAGATTATGAATGAAATATTCGGATTTTTATATCCGTATCTGCCGATGACGTATGCAATCAATATGATTCGTGAAGCACAGCTTGGTTTAATATGGGCTAATTATATTCCTGCATTTTTAGTCTTATTTGGATTGGGTATTGTTGTTTTCATTCTATCATTTATCTTAAAACGCAGCTTTGATAAACCTACAAAATATTTCGAAGAAAAATTAGAAGAATCTAATCTTTTTAATTAAGATTATATTTTTCTATTTTTACTATTTTTTTTAAACCGATTATTTTATAAATACCATTGACTAAATTAATACTTACGAATTTTTTATGGTGTTTAAAAAAATGGAATTCTGTCCTAAATGTGGTTCAATGTTAATGCCGGAGGATGGCATAATTAAATGTAGCTGTGGTTATGAAAAATCACTGACTGAAAATGATTTGGATGAGCAATACAAGTTTGAAGGCGAGAAAAATAAAGATTTGGAAGTTATTGTGACTGACAATAAAAATGTGGCATTGCCGACAACAAGAATAACCTGCTATAAATGTGGCGGAACAAAGGGTTATTGGTGGACAGTACAAACACGATCAGCTGATGAAGCACCAACTAATTTTATACGCTGTGCAAAATGCGGAAACACATGGCGCAGTTCAAATTAAATAATATTTTTTTGAACCAATATAGATATTCTTGAATATATTTTAAATATTTAAAAAAATATATATTAAATTGTATAGATTATAACATTTGATTTTTTAGGGAGGTTAAATAATGGAAAGACGTATTGCAGTATTTATCGGTATGGTAGTAATGTTTCTTGTATATGCATTGCTTGATAAAAAAGGCAAATCAAAAATTATCATTGGTATATTGGCTGGAACAGTTGTAGCGTTCATTCTTTATTATATTTAAAATTAAAAAAAGTAGATAATGAAATTAATTCATTTATCTAGAGTATAAATAGTTTATTATTCCAATTAAACCTAAAATAAAGGTCACAAAATAACCGAGGACACCAAGCATAGGCATGTCCCACATCATTGGACCTCTTGTAATAGTCATAACCAAAGAGGAACTGATTAAAAGAGCAGCTATTATTACAACAAGTGAAAATTTACTTACAATGCGGTCAAGATGGTCAAGTTCAAATCTTAAACTCATATCTCCATTTTCTATTTTATGAATTGTCCTTACTAGAAGTGGAGCTAGGGATTTGAGCATATTCTTATAATATAATAAACTACCTTTTTTATCATTAATGAAATTTGAAATATTTGTTCTCTCTTTAACGATTTCCTGTGCAACTGGTTCAATTGATGCCATAATATCTGCATTAGGGTCCAAGCCTATTGCAACATTTTCAATCATTGATATTCCACGAGCCATTGTAACGAAATCATTAGGAAGAATGATTCCATGTTTTTGCATGAGTGCAAGTAATTTATCTAGAACATCATTCAATCCGCCAAATTCACTATTAAAGCTTCTAAAGAATAAATCACGAAGATCCCGTTTCAATTCGGTCGTATCCATGTCATACTCAAGAACACCCATATAAATGAATTGGTTGATAACTCCTTTCACATCCTGGTCTGCAACCAACATAAGCAAATCGGCAAGATTTTTTCTAAAGTCATCATCAAGAATCCCCATTGAACCTAAATCAATGTAACATACCACGTTATCTTCAAGAATGAAGATGTTTCCTGGATGTGGGTCGTCATGATAGAATCCATCAATCAATACCTGTTTCATAAAGGAATCGAGTACACGTTTTGCAAGGAGTGGTTTGTCGAATTCTTCACTGTCGCTTTCAAAAACATCGCTTACTTTGGTACCTTCAATAAATTCCATTGTAAGAACTTTTGATGTAGTATACTTTGAATATGCTATTGGAATATGTATGGTTTCATCGTCTTCAAAATTTGATGCCAATTGGGTCATGTTTATTAATTCGTTGATATAGTCAATTTCTATATGGATTGAATGGTCAAATGCATCTATAATTCCAGGTAAATTAAATCCTCTTAACTCATCATTATGTTTGTGAATTATTTTAAAAAGATATTTCATGATAGCTATGTCTTGTTCAAGTGTTTCTGAAATTCCTTGCTTTTGGACTTTGACCGCTACTTTTTCACCAGTTTTGAGTTTTGCTTCGTGGACCTGTCCGATGGAAGCTGTTGAAAGGCTTTCTTCAGAGAAATATTCAAATATATCATCAATGTTTGCTCCAAGTTCACTTTCAACTGTCTCTTTAATCTCATCATAACTGACTGCAGGATTGTCATCCTGCAATTTAGCTAATTCATTGGCAACTTTTTCTCCAACAATATCTTGTCTGGTACTTAATAACTGTCCTAATTTGATAAATGAGGTTCCTAAATCCTGACAAACTAATCTTAATTTAACAGGAAGCTCAGGATCGTTTAAAAGACTATATTCCTCATCATCTTTTGCTGGAAAAATCTTGTTTTTGATACTTTTGTTTAGAAGTTCACCAAAACCGTATTTTCTTAATGTTGCGGTTATTTCACGAAAACGTTTTTTTGTTTCTCTATCCATTAAATCACTTTTATTTATTTATAATTAATAATAATTAGATTTTTATTATATATAATT
>NZ_JAZTXC010000079.1:0-22389 GCF_045636185.1 Methanobrevibacter sp.
GTCAAGTTCGACAAATCCAAACATTATTGCCTTGTACATGATTGGGATGAGGTTAATGTATTTGTCTGCTATTTCGGAATAATATGTATACTTCAAATACTTATCGACGTCGATTCCTGAATAATTACCATCAATCAAAAATATTCTATTGTCTGTTGTGCAATTTGTATAAGAAAAATTTTTAGATTTGTGGTCGAGATAAATTGATTCGCCGGTTAATTGAGAAGTTGAATTTAGGATAATTGTGTTGACAAGTTTATTGTTGTTTCCTGCAATATAAATTGCGCCTCCGACACCCCTTGCAACATTGTCTATAAATATTGAATTGTTTATAACTCCATTATCTCCGCTCCATTTTATTGCACCGCCATTTAATGCAGTATTGTTTGCGAATATGCAATTGTCAATTAATCCGTTGTTTCCACTCCAACAGACGGGACTTTCGTCATAAGAAACCTTAATTACTGTCCTGGTTATACCAGCAGCAATGACATTATTGTCATTTTCACCCCTAATTGGAATATCAAAGCCGGAATATTTGGAATTGATAAAAGTCAAATTGAATATTTTAACGTTATTTCCTGTTACTTTTAAAATATTGGTTTTGTAATTTCCATCAAGGCAGTGTCCGTTACCGTTAATGGTCACATTGTCCACATTTATGTCAACACCATAATCCCCCATAATCAGCTTGGGGCCGTTTGATCCCCAAGGAGGTTCAAAAACATAATCCCTATTTAGATTGTAAACATCACCAGGATTAAGATAATCAATATCATTTTGCAAATCATCAAAACTACCTGGAGCAGATATATTATTAACGGATATATCTGAACTGGAATTTAATTTTATATTTGAATTATCGCCTGCTGCTGCACAAGAAATACTTATAAAAGCAATAATTAATATTAAAAATATATGCCCCTTTTGAATAATAACACACCACTTTTTTCAGTTGTAATATATTTTTAACCTTTTTTTATATAAATTATTTCGAAAGTAAGCACTTACTTACCTGAATTGAATTAGCACATGTTCTTTTGAAGAAAAAAATATTCAATAGGAAGACTGCTCAGTGAACCTCCCCGCGAGTAGACAACAGAGATTCACAAAACAAAAAAAAATTTCAAAAATAGTTAAATAATGCATGAAAATTCTCTACTTGCAAATATCAAGCAAAAAATTCAAAAAAAGAAAAGACAAAGAAAGTCATATTCCCTGAATTAATAATGAAATTACCATGGAAGTTTGAAACCGAAAAATCCCTGAGAACCTTCAGGGGCCGGCGGAACATCACTGTATTGTGATGCATTGAGCTTCAATTCCAACTGATGGCCAGTCGTATTATTTACGTTTTGTGCCGAAGCCACTTCGTGGAGTATCTGCTTTCCGTCTTCAAATGCTTTGGACTGCATGTCATTACAGTATGAAGTGAGATAATTTGCCCGGTCTTCATCATTCATTTTTTCTGCATTTGAGAGTACATCGCCCATTGCAGTAAACATATGGCCTTCTGATTCATTCCAGTATGCCTGCACAGGCCTGCCATAATCCTTGTAGTGATCCGGCCCCATACATCGGGCACATAAATCTTTAGAGACATAAAACGGATAGTGTTCAGTGTCAAATACTCCGGAATCATTTTCAGACTGATTGGCCCCATAGGTCTCGCTGACATTTATGCAGTCATTGGATACGGGCACATAAACCCCGTAAACCGGCGGACCCGAACTTATCCAACTGACACAGGACATGTCTGCCGGAAGATTCGGAAACACCTGAATCATATGGGAGCTTAGCGTCTCATCACTTCCGATTACCCTCGTATCATTTCTTCCTGCCTCATCGGGAGAATATTGTGTACCTTCATACCTGTCGCGCAAAACGTGTGCTACATCCTGCAGCGAAACCTTATTGTCCGGCGTGAAAGTGAGAGGATACGTTGCGTTATTATTGTAGTCTGAACTATATTTTGAAGGTGATAAAAGTCTGTGTCCCTCCCAGGTCCTCATGTGGGCAGTGTCATTAGTAATATTCTTTCCGGCATATGTTTCAAAGAGATTAATCTCGTTATTTTTGCCATGTACGGCAAAACCCTTTTGTTCTGGAAGCTTGGTTAAATTAGGAGACGTAATAGAATCCTCATAGTCAGACAAATACTCCAGTGAAAATTCATTACCAAAGACAGCCACCTTGTCTCTCGGCATTTTCACTGCAGCATACTGGTGTCCGCCGTACATCTCAACATACCACACTTCATTCTGGTCGGCAATAATTGCAATATTGGATTCGGCACTACCATACTTATCAACAAGTCCCAAAAGAACATCTACAGCTTCCCTTGCGGTTTTACTCTGACAAATTACAAGGTCTGTTGCAGAAACTTCAGTAACCCCCTCACGGACTAATGGATCCGCCTGCAATGAAGCATTGTTTAAATAGGCAGAAACGGACATTGTCATTGCCACACCATATTCATTGGTACATGCGGCCGCATCAGAGACTGCTCCATTGGATACTCCGGAACTGTTCATATATGGCGTTGCAGTGTATTTATAAGTTGTTGCAGGTATTTCTGCTTTTACCTCCCCATCCACACTTACAGGCATGAAGCGTCCGGGACTGTTGTCCACATGAGGAGTAACAGTGATATGATTTCCCCAAATTTCACGGTAGTCATTTGACCTGGCAATAATTATTGAACCGTCGGCGCTGGCATCCTGGCCAACATATACTGCAGTACATGCTGCAGAAGCCTGCATGCTGCACACCAGCAGTCCGCAAAAAAATAAAACTATCAGCTCTTTCGATGAGTATTTTAACTTCAAAATTTACCCTCACAAATAATTTATGAAATAATATTTAGCTATTTAATATATTAATAGTTATATATATTTTGTATCTTTTATGAAGAGAAAAAAATATTTAATGTGAAAAAAAAGAACAAGGAAAATAGATTCCTTGCATATATTTTACCTTATTGGCATAGCAGATATCTACTTAGCCTCAATTAGACACTGGGGGAACATATTTATATTTTGAGGCATCAAGATTCAGTTCTATTGGGTCATGAACAACAGGCTTGCCTAATTTTTGAGGGGCATCGGAATGGTGCTCAAATTTAAGGGTATTACTGTTTTTGCTCTGCAGCCATGTCACATTGTTGAGTATCACCTTACCGTCCTGAAATGACTTGGACTACATATCATTACAGTATGAAGTGAGATAATTTGCCCTTGTATTATTATCAGACATTTTTGCAGCATTTGACAGCACATCCTTCATTCCAGTGAACATATAGCCTTCTGATTCATTCCAGTAATCCTGCACAGGCTTACCGTAAACTTTGTGGTTGTCCTGCCCAACACAGCGAGTACAGATATCTTTAAAGATATAATATGGATAATAATCAGTATCAAAGACATATGTTTCATTACTGGACTGATTAGCTCCATAAGGCTCTGTGACATTTATGCAGTCATTGGATACTGGTATATACACACCATAAAGCGGCGGACCTGAACTTACCCAGCTAACGCATGCCATGTCTGCCGGAAGGTCGGGAAATACCTGTATCACATGAGCACTTAGGGTCGTATCAGATCCGATTACCCTCACATCCTTTCTGCCTGCCTCATCGGGAGAATATCTTGTTCCTTCATATCTGTCACGCAAAATATTTGCAACATCATGTGCTGAAACATTCTTATCCGGTGAGAAAGTGAGAGGATACATGGCATTATGATTGTAGATGGAACCGTACTGTGAAGGGGCAAGAAGCCTGTGTCCCTCCCAGATCCTCAAATGAGAGTAGTCATCGGTAATTTCCTTTCCGGAATATGTATCATACAAATTAAGCTCCCCATTTCTGCCATGTACGGCAAAACCCTTTTCTTCAGGAAGTTTTGTTAAATTTTCAGACGTAATAGATTCTTCATAATCAGACAAGTACTCTAAGGAATATTCATTACCAAATACCGCTACCTGGTCTTTCGGCAACTTCACTGCAGCATACTGGTGTCCGCCATACATCTCAACATACCACACTTCATTCTGGTCGGCAATAATTGCAATATTGGATTCGGCATTACCATACTCATCAATAAGTCCCAAAAGAACTTCTACACCCTCCCTAGCAGTTTTACTCTGACAAACCACAAGGTCATTAGCAGCAAATTCACAAAGACCCTCTTTCACATGTGGGTCGGCTTCCTTTTAGGCATTGTTTAAATAGCTTGAAACTGACATGGTCATGGCTACACCATATTCATTGGTGCATGTAGCGGCATCAAGGCCAATCTTATGGGCTGCCATTGTACTATTCAAAAACGGTGTCGCAGTGTATTTATATGTAGTTGCCGGAAGCTCCGTTTTTACATCACCCTTTAAATCCACAGGCACAAAGCGACCGGGAGTGTTCTCTACCCTAGGAGTCACTGTTATATGATTCCCTGAGACATTAGGAAAGTCATTTGACCGAGCAAAAATTATTGAACCGTCTGCACTGACATCTTGGCCGACATATACTGCAGTACATGCTGCAGAAGCCTGCATGCTACACAACAGCAACAGGAAAAACAATAAAACTATCAATTTTTTCGATGAATATTTTAACTTGAACATAAACTCTCCCACAAAAAATATATGAAATAATATATGATTGTTCAACCATATTAAACATGACATATTTTTTGTAGAAATGAGTTTGATTAAATTAGTTCAATTAAAATTAATGGCATTAAATTAAAAAAAAAGATGGTTAAAAAAAAGGCAATTAATCATCGATTGCCTTCAATATTTCTAAAACTTCTTCTTTAGACAACAATTCTATTTCGGAAGAGTTATATATGAAATCGAGATGGTCTTCTACAACATCCCTGTGGATGATGTACAAATCATCAATTTCCTCAGCGTGATAAATTTCATTAGGATTCATCAAATCCTCATTCAGCTTTTCGCCTACTCTCATTCCGATAAGCTTTATCTCAATGTCTTCAGGCTTGTAGCCGTATTTTGGTGCATAATGCTCAATCATTACCTCAGCAATGTCCGTTACCTTAACAGCAGGCATCTTCAAGATAAATATTTCTCCGCCTTCGGAAATGCTGACTGCATTCAAAATCAATCTTGCAGCCTCATGAATGTTCATGATGAAACGTGTCATTTCAACATCTGTAATAGTTAGAGGGCCTCCTTTCTTAATCTGCTTTTTGAATATAGGAATTACAGATCCTCTTGAATTCAATACGTTTCCAAACCTTACGCAAGCGAATTTTGTTCCGTTTTCACCACTGTATACGTTTGAAGAAATCATAACCCTTTCAGCAAGAAGCTTGGTGGCACCCATTACATTTACAGGATTGACCGCCTTGTCTGTACTAATCAATATAACCTTTTCAACACCACAGGCCATTGCAGCATCTATAACCCTTTGTGTTCCACCCACATTGGTTTCAACCGCTTCCATAGGATTGTATTCACAGGAAGGAACATGCTTGTAAGCTGCTGCATGAAGAACGATGTCAACATCCCTGAAAACCCTTTTCAATCCATCAATCTGCTTTACATCACCTACAACAGTCTTGAGCTTTGGGGATTTCAAGTCAAGATCCAAATCAAAAAGGCCAGTTTCATTATTATCAAAAGCCTTTACAACATCAACATCATACTTCAATAATTCCTCAACAATTTTACGGCCGATTGAACCGCAACCTCCTGTAACAAGGACTCTTTTTCCTTTATAATATTCCCCTAACATATAAATCTCCTAAATATCCGAAATAACTTTAACATCATATAAACATACAAAATAATAACATTATAAAATATATCATTTATTATTAATAATTAGTTTAGTTTTTTAATTATTTAATTGTTTATACTTTTTGGACATTTTGAAATTAAATGAAAATAGAAGAAAAAAATCAATGTTTCACAAAAACTGATTCTGCATCATGCAATGAAAATCACCATAATACAGAAAATCCTTTGAAAAAATAGAAAGTAATTCCATATTTAGAAATTAAATAATTGAGTGTTTAACTTTTTTAAGGATTAATAAATCCATAAATAAATTAAAACATACAAATAACCGATAGATGACCAATTAGCAACACATTAATCCCAGTAGAATGAAAAACTTAATAAATATCGAACGATATAAAAATTCATATGAAAAAAATTTACATTTTTGCAATAATAATAGCTATCATAATAATAGCCGCAATAGGCTTTTTTGCATTTTCAGGACAAGGGTCACTCAGAAGTGATGCAAAAATTGTCGATGTAAGTGCATTAACCGAAAAAGGAGTTTTAAGCCTTAATGGCCAATCGAAAGATGAAAGTAATGGAATATTCACTTCAAGTAAAAGCGATGAGAACAGTGTTCTGGTAAACAAGTCAAGCATCCTGAAGCTGACGAATTCATTTATCAATAAGACCGGAAACACTGCAAGTTCAGGTGATGCTGCTGACTTTTACGGCATCAATTCTGCTGTTTTAGTTAAAGATGCAAGTCAATTGACTATTGAAAACTGTGAAATACTTACCAACTCCAAAGGATCTAACGGAATCTTTGCAACCAATACGGACATTGGACAGGCCGCACCCGGCGGAGCTGCACCTGAAGGAAATGGAAGCCAGCCACCTGAAAAGCCTCCGGCATTGCAAAGAAACGGGCAGGCATCAAACGACACCACAGCCAATGTTAAAAACGTTAAGATAACTACCCATCAGGACAAGTCCCGTGGACTTGACTCCACATTTGGCGGAATCATTAATGCTGAAAACGTCGTAATCAACACTGACGGAAACAGCAGTGCAGCTCTTGCAACCGACCGTGGAGAAGGAAATGTGACAGTAAGCAATTCATTTATAAATACAGGATGCAACAATCAGTCAGGAAGAGGCTCACCTTTAATCTATTCAACAGGAAACATTACTGCAAAAAGCACAAAGGGTACTGCTTTCGCATCTCAGATTGCATGTATTGAAGGTAAAAATTCAATTACCTTGGATACCTGTAAATTTACAGGATATGGTGAAGGAAACCGTAAGGAAGGAAACAGATATGTTGATTTAGGAGGAATATTCATCTATCAAAGCATGAGCGGAGATGCTGGCGTTGGAACATCCACATTCATCTGTAAAAACTCAGAGCTTAATATAGCTGAGTCTTCAGCATATAACAAAAAGGCACCGATGTTTTTTGTAACCAATACAAAGGCCAATATCTATCTTGAAGGAAATAACTTTTTCTATGGAAGCGGACTCCTGTTTAACATTTCAGGCCAGAACCAATGGGGAAACAACGGAACCAACGGTGGACACGTTAATTTAACCACTCAAAATCAGGAATTATATGGTAAAATACATGTTGATCCAATCAGTTCCCTGAATTTTACTTTAGATAAAGGTTCTGCTTACGAAGGACAAATCATATCCAACGGAACAACAAATGTTGTAGTTAACAAAGACGCAACATGGAAATTAACCGCAAACAGCTACATAACTTCACTCAACAACACAGGAAATATTAATCTGAACGGATTTAAGCTCTATGTAAACGGAACAGAATACAAAGGATAGAAGCTATTTCTATCCGCTTTCTATTTTTTTTACGAAATACTCCCTTAATTGAACTATTCAACAAATATAATTCATTTTCTTGCACATACTATAAATAACAATAAAAACTAATATTCATATATCCTATGAAAAAAGAGGTTGAAGATAAAAGAGTTATTATTCTTGGATGCTTATTGTTATTTTGCGTCCAATTCATAGCAAATATGGTTACGGTAGCACTCCCTACGATAGCATCAGATTTAAGTTTAAATGTTGAAATGTTAAATGCTATCAATTTAGTTTTTTTAGTAACGTCCGTGTCTTTAATGCTGCCGTTAGGAAAATTTGCTTCAAAATATGGAATTGGAAGATACCTCAAATATAGTATTGTATTAATGATTGCAGGATTATTGTTTTCAGCTTTTTCAACAGATATTAACTCCCTTTTGATTTCTCGAATTTTTCAGGGAGTTGCAACCGCAGTCATTAATGGAGCCATGTATGTCATTGTTACAGTACAGCTTCCTTCAGACAAGCTGGGTTATGCTCTTGGAATAATGGGCTCATGCGGATATATAGGTTTATGTTTATCGAATACAATATCAGGACTGGTTGTTTATTATCTGTCTTGGAGGACAGTTTTCCTGATATTAATCCCAATATATATCATTACCCTATTAATATTAATTAACTTGGATAAGGAGTGGAATACTGATGACATTGATGAAATAGACAAAACCGGTTCCATCATTTATATTCTTTTCATGGGACTATTTTTGTATGGTATTGTTAGATTAGATGACAACAATATCTTCATATTGCTGCTAAGTATCCTCTTTTTAATCATGTTTTTAAAAGTTGAAAAGAATAAAAAACATCCATTATACAATTTAAAGCTTTTTAAAAATTTTAAATATGTTTTAGGTAATTATTCGGCATTTGTAATGTATTTCATGACATTCATAGCATCATACATATTGAATTTCTATTTACAAAATGCTTTGGGATATGACGCTCGTTTAACAGGATTGTTTTTACTTACAACACCTCTTGCAGTAGTCTTTGTTTCATCATTTGCCGGGAAACTTTCCGATAAAAGGGATGAACGTACAATTTCAGCCATTGCTTTAATGTTCATTTTGGTTAATGTGGTGCTGATGTTTTTCATGGACTGTGTGCCTGTTTATATTCTTTTAATTGCATGTGTCCTTCAGGGAATCGGACACGGCTTGTTCTCATCACCAAATAATCGCTTTGTATTAACACTTGTGGATCAAAAAGACTTGTCTGATGCATCAACAATGTTGTCCACAAGCAAAGATGTTGGAAAATCCATGAGTCTCTCATTGTTTTCCATAACATGCGGTTTTGTTTTAGGAACTTCAAATGCCCTTGAAAGCAATATTCCCTTATTTATAACCTCATCAAAAATCATGCTGGCAATAGTTATATTATTGGGAATATCCTCAATAATATTGCTGATATTCAGCAAAATCAAAAAACCGCATAATGCCTAAACTACCTCCGATTATCCAAAATATTTTTTTTAACCAATCATATGAAATTGAAAACTGCTCCGAAAATTTCACAGATTATCTTTTTTAAAGGAATCCTGCGACAATGAAAAATCAAATGTAGGATTTTTCGTATGCTGACACTAGTTATTGTTGGCACTTTAGCATTTATTGCCGTTTCAGTAGTTTCATCAATTATTTGTGCTGTTACAACGGTAGCTTCATGTTCTATCTTCATAACACGGTCATCAATTGAGGGATACATACTTTTCTTCAGCGGTGCTGCCTTCGTTGATACCATACTAACAGTAGATTTGTTAACTGATATAACCGTAATGATAAATTATAAGAAGAAATATTCTCCTTCCTTATTTTTTTAAACTTATGAAAAAGATAATTTTAACTATCATCATATAGAAATATAGCAATGGTGAAAATTTATTATGGCAAATCAAAGTCAATGGAATTCACGAACCGCTTTTCTTCTATCCATGATAGGGGCTGCCGTAGGCCTTGGCAATATCTGGCGTTACAGCTATGTAGTTTACTCCAACGGTGGAGGAACATTCCTGATACCATATCTAATTGCAATTTTAATAATGGGCATTCCATTTCTCATAATGGAGTATGGAGTAGGTTTCAGGCACAAAGACTCCTATACAAATATTTTAAAGGGGATTAACCCCAAACTGGAGTATCTGTCCTGGATAACTGTCATAATAGTTTATTTTGTTGTAATTTATTATCTGGTAATCGTAGCATGGGACCTGGTTTATCTAGGATCAAGCCTTAACTTCAACTGGGGAAGCGATGCTGCACTTTATTTTGTGAAAACCGTTGGCGGAAGTTCAAACCTGTCAAATATGGGGCAAATATTACTCCCAACAGGCATATCCATAGTAATAATATGGTTTTTAGTATGGTTCATCACACATAAGGACCTGAATGAAGGAATAGGTAAAGCTTCAAAGATTCTAATACCTTCACTCTTTGTTATAATGGCGTTCATAGTTATCTATGCACTGACACTTCCAGGAGCAATCATCGGACTACAGACACTGCTGACACCGGACTGGAATATGCTCCTAAATGTAAATATCTGGCTTGCAGCATTTTCACAGATTGTTTTCTCCCTAAGCATGGGTGAGTCCCTTTCGCTGACATATGCAAGTTATCTGCCTGAAGGGTCAAAACTGACAGACAACGTTCTGCTTGTTGTTTTTGCAAACTGCACATTTGAACTATTTACCGCATTGGGAATATTTTCCATTCTCGGATATATGTCATACACTTCAGGAACCCCAATGATCCAGCTCGTCAGCGAAGGAACTGGACTGGTATTTATTGTACTTCCAAGGATTTTCAATATCATGGGACCGATAGGCCACATTCTTGCACCATTGCTGTTCATAGCAATAATGTTTGCAGGAATAACATCATCCATGGCTGAATTGGAACCTATGATTAATTCACTGCGCCACAAAGTCGACTGGTCCCGTAGAAAAACAGTTTCCGTACTGTCAATATGCGGATGCATGGCATCATTATTATTCACAACGGCAATCAGTAGCTATTTGATTAAGATTGTAGACGGATTTTTAACCGAATTCTGTATTATTCTATTGATTATACTTCAGTCCGTAATATTTACCTGGCTGTATGACCTTGAATCAGTTATTCCGATATTGAATAAAAATGACAGGGTCAAAGTTGGAAAACCCTGGGTGTTCATACTCAAATATATTCTGCCGATATTTTTATCATTCTTATGGCTTAGCGGAGTATATGGAATAGTCGTAAATTCAAACAGTTTCGAGATAAGCATTTACATCATCATCACAGCATTGATATTAACTTTAAGTTATATATTTACAAATCTCAAGCCTAAAACAGAGTGAAAAAATTAATTTTTTATTCCCTATAGATGCATCACATGAAACTTTAAAAATAGAACATATCAGTTAATTATTTTTAATAATCCAATTATTATAATAAAATATAATATCAAAAAATAGCATTTAATCAATCAGTTATGCAATTAAAATGCAGGGAAATTTAAGCGAAAATAAGATAAAAAATAGGAAGAAAAATCAGCAGTTTTTACCTGCCTCATAAACTTCGCTGCGAATGTCATCCTGTTGTTTAACATCACCGACAACAGTAAAGACAGCCTTTTCAGTTGGATTTTGAGAAAATCCTATGAAATCGCGAATACCGGTTAATGCATTACCGTTTGATGAACCGACAGCAGTTATGATATAGTAATCCTTGTTTTCCAAATGATTGAAAATAGGATAACATCTATCAAAGAAACGTTTCAATGTTCCAGTCATTGAAAAGTAGTAAACCGGCGTTGCATAGACTATTACGTCTGCATCCATCATGTCATCAAGAATTATGGATAGTTCATCTTCCTGGAAACATTCTCTTTCAGGTGTTTTACAGGCCATGCATGCTTTGCATGAATCGAATTCAAAATCTTCCAAGAAATATTTTACTGCTTCATTACCGCCATCAATGGCGCCTTTTACAAATTCATCACATAAAGTATCAGAGTTTCCTCCTTTTCTTGGTGAAGAACTTATTACAACTACTCTCTTTGCCATTCTATTCACCTATCCATTCTTTAATTTTATCGCTACTTTCAGCACCGGTTAACCTTAAACCTTTTGCAAAGTTCAAATCAGGGTATGTGCTGGCCAAATCGTTTACACATTTATCAATGCCTGATCCGCCGGAAGTACAGAATGCCTTAATTGTTTTTCCACTTAAATCTACGCTTTCAATGAAAGTGTTGATTATTGTAGGTGCAGTGTACCACCATACAGGAAATCCAATTACAACAGTATCGTAGGCATCTACATCTGTGCTTTCAGCAATTGGAGGCCTGAATGATTTGTCATTCATTTCTTTGGTTGACCTGGAGTTCTTATCAGTCCAGTCCAAATCTGCCGGAGTATAAATTTCTTCAGGAACTATTTCAAAGATATCACAATCATTATCGCTAGCCATTTTTTCAGCAATGCCCTTAGTAACACCACTTGCCGAGAAGTATGCAATTAAAACATTTGACATTTTTTCACCTAAATAATTATTGATTTTAATCCTATATAATTGTTTACTTTCGCAACAATCTTGGGCTTGAGAATGATGATTCGGGCAAAACCAATGGAAAAATCAGCACAATGACCCCATTTAACACAAATAATATTAACACATTAATTCAAAATATATAACATTATAAGTTATTGAAGGTAAATATAATGAAAAAACCCGTTGTTGCAATTACAAGACCGGCCGACAGAGCCAAAAAAGCTTGTGAAATTGTAGAGAAATTAGGCGGAAGTGCAGTGCTTGCACCAACCCTGGATTTAAAGCCCGTGAATACGGATTCCCTAAAGGAACTTGTCAGGAATAAGGACAGCCTTGACTGGATTGTCTTCACTTCACCGACAACCATAGATTCCTTTAATCTGTTTTATCCTGACTTTTTCAATGAATTAAACTGCAAGGTTGCAGTCATTGGAAACAAAACAGGTTCACTTCTTGAAAAGCAGGGAATTACACCTGATTTGATGCCTGATGACTTTACTGCCGAAGGGCTGGTTGAAGAGTTTACAGCCTCAGATGTCACAAATCAGACAATAGGAATTCCAAGGACAGCTTCTGCAAGAGACACTTTGCCGAAAGGATTGGAAAAACTTGGAAATAATGTCATAATAGCTGAAGCATATAAATCCCTCTTTCCGATGGATGAAGATGCTGTCGAAGAGCTTATTTCAAAGATTGAAAACTCAGAAATTGATGCAATCACTTTTACAAGCCCGTTAACGGTACACAACTTCTTCAAGATATCACAGGACAACGAAAAACTGGCGCAATTACTGTCAGACAAATTGTTAACAGTTGCAATAGGTCCGATTACCGGCAAGGTCTTAGAAGAATACGGCGTTAAGCATATTTACCCTGACACTTACACTGTTCCCGATATGATGGAATTATTATTTAGCACGTGGAGAGATTCTAATGGAAGATAAGATAAGCATTATTCTACCAATATTTAATGTTGGTGACCACCTTCGAGGCGGAATCGATTCTTTAATAAACCAGACAATAGGAAATGAGAACCTGGAAATCATAATGGTTAATGACTGTTCAACAGACGGGTCAGATAAAATCATCGATGAATACGCTGAAAAATATGACTGCTGCATTGCAATTCACCACGAAGAAAACTCAGGAGCAGCATACACTCCCCGCAACACAGGCATAGATGCATGCACGGGAGACTACATCATGTTTCTTGATCCGGATGACCGGTATACTCCCGACTGCTGTGAAACCCTCTACAATGCAGTTACCGAAAACAATGCACAGATGGCATTTGCAAGGTTCAGAAGAATATTTGAATACGGAGGATATGTCCAGAAGTCCTATTCACCATATGAGGACGATTTGGAACATGCATATCCTGACGAGACCTTTGAAACTGCAAATTTCCTCAACGTGTCCGACTTTGTATGGGACAACTTCATAGAAAAAATCGTTTACGGAAGGGATGTGGAAGGAACATACAGCAGAAACGGACCTATAGACACAATAAAAATAGACAGTATCGAAGAGGAACCTGACCTGTTGAAAATGGCTCCTTCAGTCTGGAGTAAAATCTATAGAAGAGATTTGATAATGGACAACAACATCCGTTTCCAGCCTTTCATTTCAGGAGACGACATGGCATTTACCCTGGAAGCTCTTCTTAACGCAAAGGGAATTGTCTATCTGAACAACTACATGTGCTATGATTACTACATAAGGGATCTGCCTGACGACAAATCAATTACCAATACTGTTAATGTCAGGCTTCTGGACGAGCTGATGGAGTCCTACATTTACTGCAGAAGAAAAACTGAAGGCTTTTCAAGAAAAATCCAGACCATTTCAGTCAATCCTCACCTCCTGCACTGGATGAACACATGGAGAACTTCTCCATTCACCAAAGAGGAAAACAGATTGCTTCTGAAAAAGGTCAATAAACTTAAAAAAATACATAGAAGCGATATTAAAACTAAAATGCTGCTGTCTTCAATGACTACAGCAATAGAATCATCAATTTATACTTCAAAAGCATGATAAATACCTGAATTTTAGCGAAATAATATGAATTTGATTGTTAAAGATAACATGAAAATATTTGAAAAGGAGGAAAAATAATGATTACTATTTGGCCACAATATTTGGATAAGGAACTGTCCCTATCCCAGGGAAGAAAAATATCAAAAGAAGATGCTGTAAAGGATCCTTCAATATCTGATATCGAAAGAGCTTTGAAAAGGTTAGGATTTACATATGAAAGTGAAAAGGACAAGGCATATCCTGGAAAATGGTATGCAAAATCCGGACGTGTTCTTGTCGAATATGAGGGGACAAAACGGGAACTCATCAAAGAGGTTAGTCTGAAGATTAAGGAAATCAGAGGATGATTCAAATGGAAATTCCTCATTTAATGGCCGAACAATATAGGCAGGCCAAGGAATTAATCGAAAAATCATCCGACATTAAAATCTATTCCCATATCGACTGTGACGGAATATGCTCAGGAGCAATCCTTTCCACAATCCTCGACAGACTCAATAAACCCCACGAAATCGATTTTGTCAATTTGGATGTTCTGGACAACATTGAACTGGATCATGAACTGACCATCTTTTCTGATTTGGGTTCAGGCCAGCTTATCGATACGAAAGCGACTGCAGACAACAATATTTTGATTTTGGACCATCACCCACCATTGAGAGACCTTGACTATAAGGACGGTAGGGAATACACCTATCTTGAAATCAACCCGAATCATCACGGAATCGACGGATCATTTTATGTCTGTGGCGGAGGATTATGCTATTTTCTTGCAAAGGAATTTGGATACACTGACTTGAGCTGGATTGGTGTTCTATCATCAATCGGGGATATGCAGAACACCCGTACCGGAGAATTTGAAGGATTAAATAAAATCATCCAGAACGATGCAGTCGAAGAAGGATATCTTGACCTGATTAAGGGAGATTTGAATATCTACGGACGTAATTCCCGTGAGCTTTTTATTGCACTGTCTTACTTCAGCGATGTCAAACTGCCAATAACAAACAACCAAAACGAATCCAAGGCACTTCTCGATGAGCTTGGAATTGATTCAACACTTAAAAGAGTCACTCCCGAAGAGCAGGACATCCTTGAAAAAATCGGCATATTATGTGAAGCGGGAAAAGACTACACACTGACAAGAGAGGACAGGGCAATTCTGAACAGGGAACTTGAATCCATTGAAACTGCACAGACCCTGCCGATATACATGTCAAAGGATGAATTCATGGTGCTTTTCCAGATTCAGAAAAGAATCAGGAGAAAAAGACTTTCTGATTTGACTGCGGAAGAGAAAGGCAGACTGTACAATGCACTGAACAGAATGATTATCAATGAAGTTCCGAAAAGATACTACAAGCACATTCCAAAAATCCTGATTGGAGATTCATACACATTTCTTATGGAGGACTACGGCTTTTTAAGAGACGGGTCCGAGTTTTCTACTGCAATGAATGCATGCGGAAGGAACCATGAGGAAAAAATAGCCATGGAAGTTTTAAAGGGAAACCGTGACTGGGCACTGGACGAACTTGAAGTGATAAGCAGGAAACACCGCTATAACCTTGCAACATCCATGGAAAAGGTTACTGCAGACAACAGAATTGTCGAGCTTGAAAACCTTCAGTACTTTGACGGAACCGGAATCAAGCCTGAAATCGTCGGAACCATCACAGGAATGATTCTTGGATACTGCAACTGGAAAAAGCCTATAATCGGATTTACGCAGATTGAGGATACTGATGGTCTTAAGGTATCTTTGAGATGCTCACGCTTCCTGACCTATGACGGAATCCACTTTGGAAATATCATCCGTGAGGTATCACGTGAAGTCGGTGGAAGCGGCGGAGGACATGCAATGGCATGTGGTGCCTACATTCCACTGGACAAAAAGGAAGAATTTATACAAAAGTTTAATATATCATTAAGTGGAAATATATCAATATAATTTTATAAATTTATCAAAAAGAATTTAAAAAATTATAGGGGAATGAAATTATGAAAGCTTTTAAGAAAAGAGGTGCGCTAACCCACTTCCAAATTCTCAGTGAAATCTCCAAACAAGACCCACACCTCAAACAAAAAGATTTAGCTCAGAAACTGGGCATTACTATACAGGCTGTTTCAGAAAACATCAAGACTCTAATAGAGCAAGGTTACATCACATCAAAAGATGGAAGGTCACCTTATAAGATAACACAAAAAGGTATTGACAAAGTAAAAAGAGATGCCATCAGCTTAAGAAAATACTCCGATTCTGTTTTGGAAACAATGAACCATTTCAAGACAATCTGGCCAGCTATTGCTGCAGAAGATTTAGAAAAAGGCAAAATTGTCGGACTTTATATGGAAGACGGTATTTTATATGCTCACAAAAAAGATGAAAGTGCCAACGGTATCGTTCTGGAATCTGCAGAAGCGGGTTCAGATGTTGCATTAACCAACCTTACCGGACTGATTGACATGACTGTCGGAGAGGCAACCGTCATCAATTTGCCGACTATCAAGGAAGGAGGATCAAGAACTACCGACTTGGACCTTATCAAGGATGTCTATGAAAACGGTACAAAAAGCGGTGCGTCAATTGACAAGATTGCTGTTGCAGGTACTATCTCAAGAGTCGTTGCAGCAAAACTTGGTATGGACATAGACATTGAGTTTGCAGCCCCACAGGGAACTGCAAATGCAGCACGTAAAGGACTGAACGTTTTGGCATTATGTGTTGGAGACATGACAAAATCCTTTGTACGTGAACTTGAAGCTGAAAAAATAAAATACAATATTATTGACGGAAGGAAATAACTATCTTTCCCTCATCATTTTTAACAGTGCGGCTGCAATTTCCGTTGCATCCATTTTGGATGATGTTATAACACGAACATAATCATCCAAATCATTGTTTTCTATTAAAACCCTAACCTCATCCATTACTTTCTTATTTTTAATTCTTTCAATTTCCTCAAAAGTAGGAACCTTTTCGCTTTTTATATTAATGTTATATTTCTTTCTTATCCTGACGAGATCATGGGATTCATAGGGAGCAACAATATTGAATGCATAACCTAAATCCCCTGCACGTGCCGTCCGGCCGATTCTGTGGATATAATCCTCGGGATTCTGGGGAATGTCATAGTTGACAACCACATCTATTTCGCTGACATCGATTCCGCGGGCGGCAATGTCGCTTGCAACCAGAATGGAAATGTTGCCATTTCTGAACTTGTTCATTACCTTATCGCGGACCTTTTGGGTCATGTCGCCATGAATGCTGTCGACCTTATACCCATTTCTCTTCAGATTCCTGTAAACGAAGTCAACGCGCCTGCGGGTATTGCAGAATATCAGCCACAGGTTGAAGTCATGGTATTCAATCAATTTGCACAAATCATCGATTTTATCCCTGTCATCGCTTTTGAAATAGAACTGTCTGATTTTAGGGATTGTCTTTTTTGAATCGAAAATCTTAATGAATTTTGGATTGTTCTGATATAATCTGGTAATCTTTTTTATTTCATCGGGCATTGTTGCGGAAAACAGCAGGGTCTGTCTTTGCTTTGGAGTGTGCCTTAAAATCAGTTCGATATCTTCCCTGAAACCCATGTCCAGCATTTCATCTGCCTCGTCCAAAACAACCGTTTCCACACCAATCAGGTCAAGGGTTCCTCTTTCGATATGGTCAATTACACGGCCCGGCGTTCCAACGACAATATGAACTCCCTTATTCAGTACGCGAATCTGCCTTCCTATGGCCTGTCCTCCATAAACAGCAAGTATTTTTACCTTGTCCATATCCCTTGATAGTTTCTTGATTTCATCTGCAACCTGCATGCAGAGCTCCCTTGTCGGACACAGAACAATGGCCTGAGGAGATTTGTCAGGAGTGAAAATCTTGTTTAAAATTGGAACTGAAAATGCAAGAGTTTTTCCTGAACCCGTTTGGGCCTGACCTATAATGTCCCTTCCGGTCAGCGCATCAGGAATTGCCTTTTCCTGAATGGGAGTTAACTTGTCAAAACCCATTTTATTAATTGCGCTTTTAATGTCATCACTTATTTTTAAATCATTAAAATTCATTAGTTAAATATTTGAAAAAATAACTATTTAAAATTTTAAATATGTAAAAAATCTAATATTATATTACTTGAATGGGAGACATTTTTATGGATAAGACATCACTAGAAAATATAATAAATGAAATCAACACCGAAGAGATGCTTAAGGAAAAACTGGAGGAGAAGATTTCAGCCGAAATAGATGCAAGAATCGAGTCAGGACTGAATGACGATTACATTAATCGGGAAGTCGAACGCAGAATGCAAAGCGACGAGATTAAAAAGATAATGGAGAAACAGGTTGAAGAGCAGGTTAAAGTCAAACTGGCTGAAGAGATGGCTGAACAGGTTCTTGAAGACGTTGATGATATCCTGTACACACGTGAAAACGGCGAAACCATCAATGAACGGGGTATTGATATCGGTCTTGCCCAAGGTCGTCAGGAAGGTATTGAAATCGGCTTCAAACAGGGATTTGAAAAAGGAAAAAAAGAAGGTATTGAAATAGGACGTGAATCCGGATATGAAAGGGCTCTTGAAGATGCAGGAGGAACTTCATACCAGAAAGGCCTTGAAGACGGAAGAAAACAGGGCCTTGAAAGGGTTGCACGTACCATGTATAAGGATAATTACCCTCTCGAAGAGATTACAAAGCTGACAGGACTCATATTGAAAAAGCCCAACAGAAAATAAGAAAGATTATCCATGAAAAACAAACTCATTTTAAATAAAAACTACTGCAAGGAAAAGCATCCTACAATCGAAGGTATTCAAATAATTGAAGGTAAAAACAATTTCCCGATTAGCTGGTTGAATCAGCAGGGATATTGTGAATACCAGATATATCTCCAGTACATGAAAGGCATAAAAACATCACCTACAAGTGCCATGCTGAAGGGAACCAGCATACACAATGAGCTTGAGGAGAAATTCAGCGAAACCGCAACTCCTGCAACATTCGATGAGGTCGTTGAAATATCAAAAACAGAAGCCACAATCTCAAGAGAATGTTTTGTAATGTCTCCAGAAGATGGTATAAGGGGATTCATTGATGAAATTTGGATGAAACCAACCGAAATTGTAATAATTGATGACAAGCCCGGTACAAGAGCATTTCCATCAACCATCAACCAGGTAAGGGCATACTGCCTTGCGTTCAAAAGCATGACCAATGACGAAAGGCCAATAAAAGGAGCGTTGAGAAAAAGAGGAACTGACAATATTTTCTGGAGCGAAGAATTTGATGAAAAAGTAGAAAAAGAAATCAGATTCACAATAAACCGCATGCACTCTCTTTTTGATGGTCAGAAGCCATTTGTAGCTACAAAAAATCCGAACAAATGCAGGTCATGCAGATATCAAAGCTATTGTGAAGAGTGCAAGTTATAATCTAGATGACCCGATTCAATCCAAGATACAATTTATTTTTCTTATACATTTTGTCCAGAATCTCATTCCACTCTTCAATGGTTATTCTTCCTTTGTTTGGAATTAAAGAATCAAGTGATGCTTCGTTAATGTTTAAAATGTCAGATAAAATGTGTGCTAGTGTCCTTCCTGTCAGGGACAATTCATAAGGGTCATAGCCGGTTACCATCAATACCCATACATTGTCCTTTGAAGAACTGTTGTATTCTTTTTTAAGAGTATCATACCAGTGAGTGATTTTATTTTGGCTGTCACCCATTTCTCCATCACCGACAGATATGTAATATCCTTCTTCAGTAAAGTCAATAGTCTTTATTGCATCATTTATTTTTGAGTTAAGTTCCGGTGAGTCCAATTCCAGTTCGAACTCATTGTTTGTAATGTAGTCCCTCAGATAATTCTCCACTTCCTTTCTGCTTATAAAGTATCCAACAGGTTCGAGCCTATCCGGATCCCTGTCGCACAAATCATAAATCAAATCCTCATCCACATCGCAGATTTCGTATCCGTCAAGTTTGTGTGACTGATAGGGCTTGAAATCCAGACAATAATTCTCCAAATCGTCCTTGTTTAGATACCACAGAACCTGAACTCTTTTAATCATATAAATCTAATTATTCAATTTCATTAACAACAACAGTTTTTGTAAAAACACCTAATAATCTATCCTTTCTTGTTAAAAGTTTACCAATAGCCCAGTCAAAGATAATAGGGAACCAGAATATTTTGGTTAAATTTCTAACAATAGCCTGAATCCATGATATACGATAACCATTTCTTGAAACAACACGCAAATACATTAAGGATTTACCGACTGTTGAACCTTTGGTTTTTTCCAAAAAGATGAAATAAACCAAAATTATAATCGGAGCAATAACTGTAAAAGCAGGATAGAAAAAGTTAAAATTTTGTGGACCTGCGAATATTGAAAGCAAATAAGAAATAATCCACATAAATGCTGAAACTACAAAAAAATCTATAACATAAGCAATAATTCTTCTTGTAAATACACTAGCCATTTTAAAACACCTCAGCAAACTCTTGGTACTGGATCAGCTATAGGAGCTTCCAAAATACGTTCACCGCCGATTGGAGTGTTTACAATAACATACTCGCCTTCAACAACTTCACCAATAATGGCAGCATTTTCACCGTATTTTTCGCCTTTAATAGCTTCAAGAACTTCTTCAGCCTTGTCTGCCTTAACACCCATTACGACTTTGCCCTCATTGGCAACTTCAAATGGGTCGATACCCAACATTTCACTGACAGCATGTACTTCTTCCCTTATAGGAATTGCATCCTGTTCAAGTACAATACCATTTCCTGATTTGGATGCCATTTCATTGATGGCATTAGCAAAACCTCCACGGGTAGGGTCTTTCATTGCGGTAACTCCGCCGACATCCAAAGCCTTTTCGATAATATTCCACATTGGAGCCACATCGGATTTCAAATCAGTGTCAAAACCGAAACCTTCTCTGAAAGACATTAGACTCATACCATGGTCTCCTAAGCTGCCAGTAATAATAATCTTGTCTCCGACTTCCAAACCACTATCACGAACAACTTCGCCCTTTTTAGCTATTCCTATACCTGTAGTGACCATGACTATGCCGTCAAGCTTATCCTGAGGCATTACTTTGGTATCACCGGTAATGACTGCAACATCAACCTCTTCACAGGTTTCATTCAGGGATTTCATTATCCTGTCCAAATCTTCAATAGGGAAACCTTCCTGCATGATGATTGCATTTGAAATAGCCAATGGTTTAGCTCCCATTACTGAAACGTCATTTATCGTTCCGGCTGCTGAAATTCTACCGATATCTCCGCCGGGGAAGAATAATGGATCAATTGTATGACCGTCAGTAGTCATGACAATTTCATAATCTCCTAATGGTATTGATGCACCATCATCTAGAGCATCAAGGCTAATACCTCCATTCACACTCTTTTTAGTGATATTATCTAAGATTGTGGATGCGATTAGATTAGCCATCACTTCTCCGCCAGCACCATGATTCATATTAATTTTATCATCTGACATATTTTATCGCCTTAGGAAAATATATGTAAAAACAAGTATATTAAATTAGTTATAAACTTAGTAAAAAAAAGAGTAAAGATAAATTAATATCTTTAGATTAAAATTCCGTTAACAACACCATCTTGACCAGGTCTAGATGTTACTTTTGCATTACCTTCAGGAGTTTCTACAACAGCACCTTTGGTAATGATATTCCTTCTTACGTAGTTAGGGTTTGCGTTGTTTTCAATTACTCCTAAAATATCGGTAACTTGAGTTTTACCGGATTTAACATCAGTTAAATTGATTTTATTAGCGGTAGCTAATCTGAGTTTTTCGTTTCCGCCACGAGTACGGATTTTTCTTAATCTTTTTTCGTCTACTCTAGTTTCAGCAGGATCTCTTCCTAATTCTGATTTTCTTTTTCCACGGTTTGCAACATTTCTTGCACCAGATGGACTTCTAGTTGATTTTCCTTGAGAAATTGCCATTATTTCACCTAATAAGTATAATTAATAATAAATAATCGCTGTCAATAAGTCTCTTTTCTGTAAACTGCAGGACAAGAAAAATAACAATTTACATTATGAGAGCAAAAAAGAGTCTTAATGAATAATGATAATAAAATATTACTTTTTCATTATATATAAACTTTATTTTTTTA
>NZ_JAZTXC010000080.1:0-5147 GCF_045636185.1 Methanobrevibacter sp.
AAAAATAGACTAAATTAATTAAATAAATTAAATTTAAAAATAAATCAATGGTTTTTTAAAAAAATAATTTAAAAAATAGTATTTTCATAGAAATGAGTGAATAAGAGGTGACTATTTTTTAAAATTATTAAATTAAAAATGAGAATAAAAATAGAAAATTGTAAAACAAATATAATAAGCAAAATGCTCATTACAAAGTTTTACAACAACTAAAATTTATTCTAAATGTTTATTACCACTAATCTAAATTTAGTATTGTCTGTATGATTTAGGACCAAATTCAGTGAATGGTAATGGTTCTTCGTTGTCTACACCACTGTAGTAACCGAAGATGTCTCTGACTTTTTGGTTTACAGTAGCCCATACTTTGGATACTGGAATTTCACAAGGACATACTTCACTACATTGACCACAGTTGGTACATGCATCTACCATGTGCACCATACGGGTTAAGTGGAAGAATGGAGCTGCAGGAGTGTATCCGCCAGGTACCCATTCAGGACCTTCAGCTTCGAGACAACAGTCGTCACAGAAACAGAGAGGACATGCTTCACGGCATCCGTAACATTTCATACATTTGGAGAATTCTTCTTTGTATTCTGCAAATACTTCTAAAATGTCACCGGAGGTTCCAGCAAAGTCTTTTTCTCTTTGTGCCATTGCTTGTTTTACCATGATGTTGTCGATGTTAGCACGGATTGTTACACCTTTTTCGATAGGTTCTTGGGTTTCAATTAAACCAGCTTCAATTACTTTATCTAAGATTTCTGCACCTTTTTCGGAGCATACTTCTACAAAGGTTGCTTTTCCAGCTAATTCACCAATAACTCCCCAGTTACCTAATGCTAAATCAGCGTTGGTAGGGATGTTCATGGTACATCTTTGACAGTTTTCTCTTCTACCCATTCCTTGTTCTTCAAGATCATCGATGGAAATAGCTTTTTCACCGTCAGCGGTTTCCATAATGAGTTTTCCTTTGGAAATCTCTTCTTTGATAACATCTGCAGGGTCTAATTCGTAAACGTCTCTAATCATTTTCATAGTTGGTACAGGAGGCATGGTTCCTCCACAGTTTACACCAATCATGATGACGTTTTCTTCGATAACTTTTCTTTTTCTCATTAACTCTTTTAAGGTCATTGCGTCACATGGTTTTGTGGTAACTGCAATTTTCATATCTCTTGCACCGTCTAAGTATTTGGATACGAATTTTGCTAAGTTTAAGGTACCACAGTGAAGGGATCCTGCAGATTTGATTACATCTTCAGGGTCAGTGATAAGAATAGGTTTAGCATCGTATAAGTCAGCTGCTTCTTCTACAGCAACAACAGCATCAACAATACCTTCTTCGAGTAAGTATTTCATGATAGTAGTTACGACTCCACCGTATTCTCCTTTTTCTTTTATTGCTTCATTACCAGAGTATGCATAAAATAAATCATTTACATTTACAGCCATATTAATCTACTCCTTATTTCACCTATAATTTTTCTACTTGAATAGCACAAGCTTTTAATTCAACCATTTTACATTTAGGGTCGAAAGAATCGGAGTTGGTTAACATGTTAGCTGCACATTCGGTAAAGTGCATAGGAATGTTTACAATACCTTTCTTAATGTCGTCAGTTACACGAGCAGGAATTTCGATTTCTCCTCTTCTAGAGTATGCTTTTACTATTTCATTGTTAAGAATTCCTCTTTCTGCTGCATCTTCAGTGTTGATTTCGATGAATCCAGTAGGTACTTCTTTATCTAAGGTTTCACATCTTCTGGTCATAGCAGCGTGATAGTGGAACAAGATACGGGTAGTAGTTAAGAGTAATGGATATTCATCATCAACAACTTCGACAGGACCTCTGTGTTCTAATGCTTGGAATACACCTAAACCGTCTGGGTGAGCGAATTTATCTTTGTGCATTAAAGGTTCACAAGGATCTTCTGGGTCAAGACATGGCCAGTGGACACCTTCAGGTTTGAGTAATCTTTCATGAGTGATTCCGTAGTAGGAAGGAGCGAGTTCTCTGATTTCTTCCCAAATTTCAGCAGCGTTTTCATAGTGGAATAATTCTCTTGGTCTGCCCATTCTAACAGCAATTTCTTCCATAATCTTCCAGTCAAGCATGGTTCCTTCAGGTGGTTCTTGAGCTTTACGTAACCATTGAACTCTTCTTTCACCAGAAGTGAAGGTACCTTCTTGTTCACCCCAACCTGCTGCAGGTAATACAACATCTGCTTCAGCAGCGGTATCGGTCATGAACAATTCTTGAACGATTAACATTTCTAAGTTTGCAATTGCTTCTTTGGTGTGCTTAATATCTGCATCGGAGAGTACAGGGTCTTCCCCGTGGATGTATAATACTTTTAAGTCACCAGCGTGAGCAGCATTCATCATTTCTACTAAGGTTAAACCAGGAGTGGTTGGTAAGTCCATTTGGTAAGCTTCTGAGAATTTTTTGGTAATTTCAGGGTTTGCAACTTTTTGGTAACCAACATAGTCAGAAGGTAATGCACCCATATCACAAGCACCTTGTACGTTGTTTTGTCCTCTTAATGGGTTTACTCCTCCACCGATTTTACCTAAGTTACCGGTTAACATTGCTAAGTTAGCAGTGGACATTACGTTGTCTGCACCGTGAGAGTGTTCAGTAATACCTAATGAGTATACAATAGCTGCGTTTTCAGCTTCAGCATATTCAATAGCTACACGTTCAATTTGTTCAGGGTCAGCTTCGGTAATTTCTGCTACTTTGTCAAGGTCGTATTTCATTGCAACTTCTTTCATTTCTTCGTAACCTTTGGTTCTGTTAGCAATGAACTCATCATCTTGTAAACCGTTTTCAATGATGATTTTGATCATACCGTTCATTAAAGCTACGTCAGTACCGGTTTTGAATTGCATGTATTCGTGTGCTAATTTTGCAGTAGGAGTGTATCTTGGGTCTGCTACTACTAATTTTGCACCGTTTTTAATAGCTCTGATAATTTTACGACCGAATAATGGGTGTGCTTCCATGTTGTTAGAACCAATACAGAAGATGAAATCAGCTTCTTCAATACTGTCATAACCGTTGGTTGATGCACCTGAACCGAAGGTGGTTGCAAGACCAGCTACAGTAGGACCGTGACAGATACGTGCACAGTGGTCTACGTTTTGAGTACCACATCCGGCTCTTGCTAATTTTTGAGTTATGTAAATGTTTTCGTTAGGAGATCTAGCACATGCGTAGAAACCTAATTTGTTAGGGTCAGTGTCAGCATATTTTTTAAGGGTGCTAGCTACTAAGTCTAAAGCTTCATCCCAGGAAGCTTCTCTGAATTCACCATTTTCTTTGATTAACGGAGTAGTTAATCTGTCTGGGTGGTTAATGAATTGCCATCCAAAGTTACCTTTTGGACATACTTTTCCTTCATTAACAGGGTGTCTTTTCCATGGTTCGACACCAATGATTTTTCCATCTTTGACTACAAAGTTAATACCACAACCGGTACCACAGTAAGGACAAATAGATGGTACATATTTTATCTCAACCATTTTATAATCTCCATAATAAAATCAAGGTTTTATTTTTGTTTTGTTCACATATTGGCAAATTCAATTATTGACTAACAATGAAATTTTTAATAATTATATATTTATTAAAACTTCTTAGATATTGTGAATTGTGTCGAGTATTGTGAATTGTGTCTATTGTTATAATCCAATAAAAGAATTGACAATAATATTCGAAGTACATAAATAATATAATATTATATTATCATGAAATGTGATATTTAGGACTTGAAAAAAGCCCTAATGTGATTTAGAAACAGATAAGTCTCTAAAAATTTTTTGGAATTAAAAATTCCTAATATAAGCATGATTTTCATTCAAATGAAATTTTTAAGAAAAATTTCTAAAAATCTAAATAAATTAGTAGATACTTATTGAATTTGAATTAAATAGGTTTCTTTCAAATTTTCAATAAGTAAATACAAATTTAGGGATTTGTAAAAATCCTTTGTGTTTGACTAATAGAATATTAGATCCAAACTGATTTTGTACATTTAGTCACGTAAGTATACGAACCAGTATGCACATGCTACAAATACTGCAGCACCAACGATGTTACCTAAGGTTACAGGTATTAAGTTGTTGATGAAGAATTGTGCCCAGGTTACTTCAGCACCTAAGAAGATACCTAATGGGATGAAGAACATGTTTGCGACACTGTGCTCAAATCCAATACATACAAACGCCATGATTGGGAACCAAATACCGAAGAATTTACCTACAACATCTTCTGCTGCATTAGCTAAGTATACTGCTAAACATACTAACCAGTTACAACCAATACCTCTAAGGAAACATTGTACCCAAGTTAAAGAAGCAGTTGATTTTCCAGCTGCCATGAAGGTAGCTCCACCTAAAGCTTTGGTGTTAGCAATGGTAATTGCACCGCCAGCGAATGCTTCAGGTACCATAATACCAGTTGCGTAAGCAAGTACGTAAGCAACAAAGAGACCACCGATTAAGTTGAATACCCAAGATCCAACCCAATTTTTGAGTAATCCCATAATATCAGTTTTACCATCTAAAAGACCCATAGTCATAAACATTACGTCACCAGTGAATAATTCAGATCCACAAATGACAACCATAATTAAACCTACAGGGAACACGCCCCCGAAGATCAATTTAGAAATACCTATTGGTACACCACCAGCTACTGCACCAGTGTTTGCTACTTCTGCAAGTAATCCACCGAATGCAATGTAAGCACCTGCTAAGAAACCTAAAATAGCAAGTTTAATTATAGGCATTTCACCTTTTGCGGTAGCTGCAGCTGCAACTGCTTTTGCAGTATCTGCAGGACTTTTAAAACTCATATATCTCAACCTCTTTTTTAAATTATCCCATATAATAATCAATACTCTCGAGGCCTATATTAAACCTTACATAAAGAGAGCATTAATTATAATTATTTATCATACATATAAAAAGACTTTGCTATTAAAATGAAAACAAAACATTTATATAGTTAAAATGTGCATTTTTACAAAGAGAAATTATGTTCATAACGATGAAAAATAAGAAGAAATTAAATAATGTTCAATTTTATTCAAATCAGCATAAAGAAATAAGGGAAAAGTGAATGATCAATGATAAT
>NZ_JAZTXC010000081.1:0-9648 GCF_045636185.1 Methanobrevibacter sp.
GGTGCCGAGAATGACTTGCATTCTATTCCTTTCCTTTATTTTTTACACTATTATTTGATTTGGAACTTTATAAACCTTTCTTTTTTAATTTAAGTTACAAATAATGTAAATTTTATTAAATTATTTGATAATTACTTTTTATTTAATATTTTGTCTTCATAATGTAATATTCTCTTCTTTTGAAATTTTTGTTTTTGTGTGTAAAAAGTGAAATAGCTAATTATATTTATTAGGTTTGATATAATGTAGTAACATGAATAAAATAGCTATTTTATTAATATGTGTATTGGCTCTTTTTGCTGTAAGCAGTACATTTGCAGCACAACAGCCACAAATTAATGTGCATGTCGACAATATCAAAGTCGGAGAAACTGCACATGTTCAAATCACTCTGCCGGCTGATGCTACAGGTGTTGTAACTGTTTCAGTTGATGGCCATAATCAAAAGGCCAATATCGTTGACGGAAAAGCGACTGTTAATTTAAATGGATTAAATGAAGGTAAGCATACTATTAAAGTAAAATATCATGGTGAAGGTAATTATTCCGATGCTTCTGCACAAAGTAGTTTAGAAGTAACCAATCCTGCACCGTCTAAGAATAATACTCCTGGAAATGCAAGTGGAGAGCCTGTTAACAACACTCCAGTTAAGAATAACACCAATGTTACTCCGAAAAATAACACTAATATGACTCCTAAGAATAATACTAACGTAACTCCAAAGAATAACACTAATATGACTCCTAAGAATAATACTAACGTAACTCCTGCAAATAAAGGTAATGCAAGTGGAGAGCCTACTAATGCAACTCCAATTGTAATCAATAACGTTACTAACATTACAAACAATACAAATAACACTAACAATACCAATACTACAAATGTTACCAATAATTCAACCAACAATCTGGTAGTTCCAAATACAAATAAACATCCGCCTAAAAAACCGCCGAAACCTAAAAATCCAGGTTTACATTTTAAAAATACTGGTCTTCCAATTGCAGTGGCTATAGTCGTGATTATAGGTATTGTTGGAGGCGTCATATATAAGAAAAGATAATTAACCTTTTCTTCCTTTTATTTTTTTTCAAATTTTCAATCATCCCAATCAAATTACACATCCAATCCACCAAATCCCATCGTCTGTCAAAAAATTCAATATTATTATATAGCATTTTAAACAAAAATTAGTTTATAATATATTATAAAATTTATATGATGATATCATGGAGAAAAAAGAGTTAATTAATTCAGGTAAAGTAAAAAGTGTATTCAACACTGAAAATGATGATGAAGTAATCATTGAGTTTCGTGACGACATGACTGCAGGTGATGGTGCACGTAAGGAAGTCATGGACAAAAAAGGAGCATATAATGCTGTCATTTCTGCTAAAATATTCAAGGTTTTAGAGGAAAACGGTGTTGAAACACAGTTTATAGACTTGCCTGAAGAAAACATAATGCTGGCCAAGAAACTTGAAATGATTCCTATCGAGGTCATTGTCAGAAACATAGCTACCGGTAGTCTTGTGCGCAACTATCCTATCGAAGATGGTACAAAATTGAATCCTCCTATTGTACAGATGGACTTTAAGGATGATGAATATCACGATCCGATGCTTAATGATTCTCTAATCAAAGCGTTAGGCATTGCAACTCAAGAAGAAATTGATATCTTAACCGAAAAGGCATTGAAAATCAATGATATTTTAACTGGATTCTTTAAGGATGCAGGCATTATATTGGTTGACTATAAGGTTGAATTCGGTAAGGACAAGGATGGAAACATCATTTTGGGTGATGAGATTTCTCCTGACGGATGCAGACTATGGGATGCTGAAACTATGGAGATGCTTGATAAGGAACTGTTCAGAGAAGGTAAAGACAGCAAAGTAATGGATGCTTATATAGAAGTTTATAATAGAATTATTCCTGATGATGAAAAGGTGATTTAAATGATATTTGATATTGAGGTTAAAATTTCTCTTAAAAGCGGTATGTTAAACCCTGAAGCTTCAACTATTGAAAGGTCTCTTGATTTGCTCGGTTATGAAGTAAAGAATGCAAAGACCATTGAAATTATTACATTCCAGATGGAAGGGGAAGACAGGGAAGTCATTCGCGAAAATGTTGTAGACATGTGTGAAAGGTTGCTTTGCAATCCTGTAATTCACAATTATAAAATCAATGTAATTCCACAGAACATGGCTTGCGGTAAATAAGGTGGTTTAAGTGAAAATCGGTGTAATTAGATTTCCCGGAACCAACTGTGACAGGGATGTAGCTCACGCTATTGAACTTGTTGGCCTTGAAGCTGAATACGTCTGGTGGAGCAGAGATGACCTGACTGACTATGACGGTGTTGTAATTCCTGGAGGATTTTCCTATGGAGACTACTTGAGGGCAGGTGCAATGGCATCAATCACTCCGGTAATTGATGGAATCAAGGCATTGGTTAAAGAAGAAAAGCCAGTTTTAGGAATATGTAACGGAGCTCAGATTTTAGGTGAAATCGGACTTGTTCCAGGATTATTCATAACAAATGAAAATCCTAAATTCAACTGTGAATGGGTCGATTTGAAAGTGTCAAATACCAGAACCCCATTCACTAAAGAGTTCAAAAAAGGACAGACTGTTAAAATACCTATTGCCCATGCAGAAGGTAGATTTTACACAGAGAATATTGATTTGTTAAAAGATCAGGACCAAATCGTATTGCAGTTTAAGGACAGAAACCCTAACGGGTCAATGGAAGCAATCACAAGCGTTTGTGATGAATCCGGATTGGTATGTGCAATGATGCCTCATCCTGAAAGGGCTTGTGAGGAAATATTGGGCTCAACTGATGGTTTGAACTTCTTTAAAGGATTTTTATAGACAAGTGATAAAATGGTAGTTTATTTGATTGGTGCAGGACCTGGAGATGCAGACTTAATAACTCTAAAAGCTGTTAAAGCACTTAACAAGGCAGATGTTGTCTTATATGATTATTTGGCCAATGAGGAAATATTGGCACATGCTCCTGAAGATGCCGAAACAATATATGTGGGTAAAAAGGCAGGAGAACATTATAAAACTCAAGACCAAATCAACGAATTGATTATAAAGCAGGCACAGGAACATGAAAATGTTGTCAGGCTAAAAGGAGGAGACCCTTTTGTATTTGGTCGTGGAGGAGAAGAAATATTGGCTTTAATGGAACATGATATCAAATTTGAAGTCATTCCGGGTGTCACTTCAGCTATTGGGGCGCCAACATCATTGGGGCTACCGGTAACCCATAGGGCCGTTGCAACGTCAGTTACCATCGTGACTGGCCATGAAGACCCAACCAAGGCTGAAAGTCAGGTTCACTGGGATTATACGGCAGACACCTTAATCATCCTAATGGGAATTGGAAACATTAAGGAAAACACTGCTCAGATAATGAAATATAGGGATAAGGACACTCCAGTTTGCGTTATAGAAAGCGGAACGCTGCCTGATGAAAATGTCATATTCGGAACACTGGAAAATATTTCTGAAAAGGACATTAAGACTCCGGCCATTCTAATTATTGGGGAAGTTGTAGGGCTTTATAAGGATATTTATAATTATTAGGTGTTTACATGTGCGGTATTGTTGGTTGTATATTAATAGATGATGATAAGGATGTAGCTCCTATTCTTTTTGACTGCATTTCAAAACTGGAATACAGGGGCTATGATTCAATTGGACTTGCTACATATGATGAAAAGATTTACGTTAAAAAGGATAAGGGTAAAATCGATGAGGTCAACAGGAAGCTCGATTTGCCTAATATGCCTGGAAATTTCGGCATTGCTCATGTAAGATGGGCTACCCATGGTGATCCGTCAAAGTTAAATGCTCACCCTCAACTGGATGAGGAAAATACCATCGCAGTTGTCCACAACGGAATAATTGAAAACAACTCCCAGATTAAGGCAGATTTAATAGATGAAGGATATACCTTCAAGTCAGACACGGATACTGAAGTAATTCCACATCTCATCCACAAGTTCATGGATGGGGGATTGGATCTGGAGCATGCAGTTAGAAAGACAATCGAAATACTTGACGGAGCTTATGCAATAGCTGCGATATCATCAAGAGAACCCGACAAGATTGTTGCTACAAGAAAGGACTCACCGTTAATTGTCGGATTGGGTGAAGACGGATATTACCTTGCTTCAGACTCACCGGCCATTTTGAAGTATGCAAAGGACATAATCTATCCGGAAAAGGGTGAAATAGTAATTCTGGATAAAAACGGTGTTGTCGTCCATGACGAATTTGACAATCCTATCAACAAGGAAGTTGATACAATCAACTGGACTCCTGAAATGGCGGAGAAGGAAGGATACGACCATTTCATGATTAAGGAAATAAACGAACAGGCAACTGCCGTTAGAAACACACTGACCCAAAGGGATAATATTCAGACAATCATTGACGAATTGGGTGATGTCTCAAGAGTGTGCTTTGTAGCCTGTGGAACATCATATCACGCTTCATTGATAGGAAAATACTTGCTGGAATCATTGGCTGGAATCTCAACAGATGTTATTTTGGCATCTGAATTCAAATATTCTGCAAAAACATTAAAGGAAGACACTTTAGTAATATTCATTTCTCAGTCCGGTGAAACTGCTGATTCACTGAAAGCGCTTGATGTAGCAAACCAAACATCAAAGACTCTAGGAATAGTTAATGTTGCAGGTTCATCAATAACCAGAAGGGCACAGCATGTCATACAAACTCAGGCAGGTCCTGAAATTGGTGTTGCGGCAACAAAGACCTATGTATCACAGCTGACTGCAATATATATGTTTTCAGCATTGATGGCAAAGGATGAAAAGCTTTTGGATGAGCTTGACAAGGTGCCTGGTTTCATTGATGAGGTCCTTGAGGATGTTGAATCAATCAAGGCCATGTCACAAAGATATAATTATGCAAAGGATTTCTTCTATCTTGGAAGAGGGTATTCATATCCTACAGCACTTGAAGGTGCACTCAAGCTTAAGGAAATTTCATACATTCATGGTGAAGGATATGCTGCCGGAGAGCTTAAGCATGGGCCTTTGGCATTGATTGATGAAGGAATTCCTGTTGTTGTAGTTATACCTCCTGGAGACTCTTACAAAAAAACAATGAGTAATCTTGAAGAAGTCAAATCCCGTGGTGCACACGTTCTTGCATTCGGTGCTGCGGACAATGAGGAGCTTCTCGAAAAGGCACCTGAAGTGTTCAAAATCAATTCTGATGTTTCAGAAATTATTGCTCCACTGGTATATATAGTACCTCTTCAACTTTTATCATATTATATTACAATTGAGAAAGGTTTTGACCCTGATAAACCAAGAAATTTGGCAAAATGTGTAACTGTGGAATAAATTCTTTATTCTTTAATTCCACTTTTATTCTCTTTTTATTTTCATTTTAAACGGTTTGAATTAATTATTTTTTTCATTCATTTAAATATGCCATATGTTATGTGCTTATATTGTATGTTAATGTGTTATATATGATTTGAAAAATAAGCACTCTATGACTTTTTAATTATTAAATACTCGTTCTTTGATATTTTTTTTAAAGTACTTGAAAATAAGAACAAATCAATTCCTTTTAATTATGCTTTATTTTAGCTTTTTAGCTCTATTTGTGGTCTTTTTGAAAATACAAAGCTTTTTATAAGAAAACTTTTAAACCATTATACCAACGGTACAAAAGCGATTTTTGTATCTTCATGTTTAACGAGGTTAATATATGTTTAACAAAAAAATCAATTTACTTTTTATAACTCTTGTTTTCATGCTATCACTTTCTGCAGTTGCAGCTTTTGATGTGACTGACGTAAATGGTACTCTTGAAACAAGCGATGGGGATGAGGAACCTCCTTCGGGAGATGCTTTAAATCCTCAAAATGTCATATTGGCTAGTCACGATGATTATTCATTACAGACAAGCGATGTGTCAATGTATTATAAAAATGGAACTAGATACAGTGTAACTTTAATGCATTCTGACATTCCTGTAAGGAATGCTTCTGTTATTATCAACCTTAATGGGATAAATTATACCAGATATACTGACTCCAATGGTCAGGCGTCTTTAGGTATCAATTTGGTTCCGGGAAATTATGCTGTTTCTACATTTTATAACTCTAATTCAGGTATTCTAAGTCTTGATAGTGGTATTGAAGTATTATCCACCTTGGAAGGTCAGGATATTGAAAAAATTTATAAGAATGATACTCAGTATTACATTTCCGCTTTTGACAATTATGGAAATCCTCTAACTGACAGTGATGTTGCATTCAATATCAACGGTGTATTCTATACACGTAAAACCAATGAAAATGGTATTGCCCGTTTGAACATCAATTTAATTCCTGGTGAATATATATTGACTGCTTTCCATGAAAATGGATTGTTATATTCAAATAACATTACAGTTCTTCCGTCCATCAATGGATCAGATATTGTAAAGGTATATAAGAACGGTACCAATTATCATGCACACTTTTTGGATTTGGATGGATCTCCATTGGTAAATAAAGAGGTTACATTCAATATTAACGGTGTATTCTATACAAGAATGACTGATGCAGAGGGTATTGCTACATTAAACATTAATTTAAATCCGGGCACTTATGTCCTGACTGCAATAAATCCTGTCAACGGCGATTTGTTCTGTAATAACATTGGTGTTTTGCCAAGTATTATTTCTTCAAATAGTGTAAGCGACAATAAGACTACCAGATATGAAGTGACATTACTCAATCCAGATTCTTCCATAGCCAAAAACAAAGATATGGAGTTCGTCATTGACGGAAATACATATCAAGTCAAAACGAATGATGACGGTGTGGCAAGCATTGAACTGGATTTGAAAAATGGAATATACAAAATTGTATCTCATGATTTATCTACCGATTTATATGTAAACGATATAATTAACGTGTCTGTAGATAACAATGATGAAGAGGTATTATACTATTCAAAATATGGTGTTTCACCGGATAACAAGACTCTTATGGTAATAGGAAGACCTTCTGCTATAGGGGAAACATCCAAATATGGATACACCTATTATATGACGGTATTTGAAAGAGTCTGTCCATACTGTGGAAGTAATGAACTTTACTGGCATATTTTCTGGGCAGGTGATGAAACTTCTGATGGAGGTATTTTCCCAGCAACAGGCCGCAGGGAAACTGGAAGTGCAGAAGGTAATATTTTCTGTAAACACTGTGATTCCGATTTCAGTATATTCGGAAATGAACACGTCTATTCAGGAGGTCGTACTTTAAAAGTAATTTCTGAATCAGTCTTGTCCTCTAAAGCAGATGCTTACAAATTGAAAAATGGTGAAATGGTTTATTCACCGATTACATATTAAAAAATGGTGAAATGATTTATTTATAATCTCCATTTTTTACTTTTTTTAATTTTTCACGCATATCCAGAATTCTGTCTCTGGAATTGTTTTTTATGCTTTGTTTTTCTTCGTAATTGTTTTCAATCTCAACGATGTATTTCGCTTCGTCAGATGTCGTTGAAGGTATATTCATTTTGGCCAGATTGCGCTCCACTCTTCTTTTCAGTTTTTCGTCATCCATTTCCTGGGCCAGAAATATGGGGGTCTTGACGGCAGAAGATATTTTTGTATTGTGCCTTTCGGCATGTCTTTCCTCGGTTCTTCTCTCCAATATCTCTTCGCTTGAATTGTTGAGGTCCGGATCCCTGAATGGTATTCCAACGTCGGAGAGTGCAATTCTTATTTCATCGTTTTTTGGAAGTGACGTATCCAGCATATCCTGTGATGGACTGGCCAGTGTTCCTCCCTGCTTTCGTCCGAAAATTGGTCCAAGGCCGATATAAAAGCCGACTTCAATGAATGCATCTCTAACTGGTGCTGATGAAGTGTATGTTGCAACGATTCCCGTATCCTTTATTATTCTTCTAAATTCCTTAAAGAAGTCAAGTGAAAACAGCTCGGGAGCCATATTTTGGCTGAAAGGATCTAAAAATATTGCATCGTAGCTATTGTCCTTCAAATTCTGAACGGTCTTTCGGGCATCTTCAACAAAGACGTTGATGTCAATATTTGATGGAATTTCAGTTTTTTCCAGCTCCAAAGTCGCATAGTCCATGGCAATCAGTTCTTTTTCAATGGCTTTTCGCGTAATGTCATGTGCCTTAATCGGAGAAGGTACAAGAAGGCCGCATGCAAGGGTAGCGGCTGATATTTCAACCATATCAATGGTTAAACTGGAATCTTTAGAATTTTTCAAAAAATCATCTATTGCAGCTGATGAGTTATAGCCAAGTCCCGCACAGATGTCCAGGATAGCTATGTCTTTTGTGTAGTCGAACTTCATCGGCTTAATAAATTTCTCAAATGCCTCACTAATTGCACCTGTAGATGTATGTAATGTTTCAATTTTATGATTTATTTCTTTAGAGTTAATAGAATAAGATCCATCATCAGTTAAAACAAAGTAATTGTTATAAGTATCAAAAAAATTGAGCCTACTTTCATTATTTCGACTACATCTTTCATCATCGAAACATTGACTTATCAAATCAAAGATATCGTCATTAATTACACGAGCATTTTTTTCATAATTCATTGTATCTAGTTATATTTTTGATTTTGTAATATAAAAATATATAAAAATTACACAAATATATACAATCATTATATATACTTTACAGTTTAAGTTAAAATTTTTAAAAAAATATGCAGTTTAATCATATTTGATAAAGATTTAAGAACAAAACGTTATTCAAAAAATAGAAATTGTTCATATGTAATGTTATTATAATTTTGATTCTTGATGCTTACTTAATATAACACATACTCCAATTGAAATTATTCAAAAAAATTCATATGCAATATGGGAAACATATATAAAATAAAATATTAGAAAAAATTATTAATTGAAAGATTCATAATTAATTAAAAAGATGTATAATTAATAGTTTAATGGAGTTATTATGATGATTGATAGGGAAGGAGCAATTGCACTGGTCATATCATTTTTCCTGCCAGGTCTAGGTCTTGCATATAGAGGAGATTATAAAAAGGGGATTGGGATTTTCGCAGCTGTTGTGATATGCCACATAATATCAATTTTTTCCTTTACCTTCAGTGTTATAGAGTTTCTCGTGTGGGCATATGGAATGTATGCGACATATGCTGAAGTCAATTACTGAATGATGATGATTGAACTGATGTATTCATATCATTTGACTTCATTTTAGGGATTGATTTTTCAAAAATCCTAATTTTTCCCTACATTCTCAGAAAAAATCAAATTTTTTAAAATTAATTTTAGCTTTAAAATAATTATAAATAATTAAAATGGTTTATTTCTTAAAAATATGAATTTTATGAATTCGGTTAATTAAAATATCAACATATCATTTTTAATCTTATTTTTTATTCTTTTTCCACATTCTAAAAAATTTAAATAATTTATGGCTTGAATTTGGATTAAACAAGCAATATTTGTGTCAATTTTGATAAATAAAGCAATATAATACTAATTTTCGATTCGATAAATTTCCCTATGCCTAATTTTGCTGAAATTTGGAAAATATAATTTTGTTTAATTTTAACCCTTTGCCTAAAAGAGGATTT
>NZ_JAZTXC010000082.1:0-16304 GCF_045636185.1 Methanobrevibacter sp.
AGAAAACTTTATTTTATTATTCTTTAATATTTTAGTATAGCAAAAAAAATATTTTTTGCACTATATAATTTTGGTGAAATTATGGAAATTAACGGTGTAAATATTAAAGAAACTTATGCAGAAGGTTTCGGAATCAAAGTAACTAGAATTTTAGTTACTGCAGCAACTGAAGAATTAGCAAAAATCGCAGCAACTGAAGCTACTGGTTACGGAACCTCAGTTATCGGATGCCCTGCAGAAGCTGGTATCGATTGTTTTGTACCTGCTGAAAACACTCCTGATGGAAGACCTGGTTATGTAATTATGATTTGTCATGCCAGTAAAAAATCACTTGATCATGAATTAATGGAAAGAATCGGTATGTGTATTTTAACATCTCCAACCGCAGCTGCTTTCAACTGCCTTGAATCAGAAGATGTATTAAAAACCGGTGCTAAATTAAAATTCTTCGGTGACGGATTTGAAAAAGAATTAGATATTGCTGGTAAAAAAGTTCATTCCATCCCTATCATGTCTGGTGATTTCTTAGTTGAATCCACATTCGGATTCAAAGATGGAGTAGCTGGAGGAAACTTCTTCATTTTAGCAAAAGACCAAATGACTGGTGTTAAAGCAGCTCAATTAGCTGTAGCAGCAATTTCAAATGTTGAAGGAGTAATTACTCCATTCCCTGGTGGTATGGTTGCATCTGGTTCTAAAGTAGGATCCAACAAATATGCATTCTTACCTGCATCCACTAATGAAAAAATGTGTGTAACCTTAAAAGGTGAAGTAGATTCCAACATTAGGGACGATGCTGACGGTGTATTTGAAATCGTTATTGATGGTGTAGACGAAGAATCTGTTAAAGCAGCAATGAAAGCTGGTATTCAAGCAGCATGTGCTGTTGATGGCGTAATTGAAATTGACGCTGGTAACTTTGAAGGTAAATTAGGTTCTTACATCCTCAATTTACATGATTTATTCTAGAGAGATTTACTCTCTACTCTTTTCTTTTTTTAGTTATTTCCATTATCTGTTTGTTGCTTAAATTTTTACCCAATATTGTTTGGTGTTTTTCTAGATCTTTGATTAATTTATTAAAAGTCTCATTATCCGGTCCGGATATTAAATGTGAATGTATATTGTTGACGGCGCCATACAAATTGTCCAGAGCATTTTTTGCATCTTTATTTTTTCTTAAATAATCAACATATCTTTTTCCATCTTCAATGTTCATTGTGCTTATTTCTCGGCTTAACGGGGTTTCAATTCCGGGAATGTGGTAATCAATATTTTCTAGGGTACAGCCGTATTTTGCAATAGTTTTAAATTCATCAAAAATTTCATCTGAAGAATGCTGGACCGTTAATCTTAGGATATGTGGTTTTGCTGATTCGAGGTATAAATCTTTTCCGCCTATGACTTCTGGAGACACGATTTTATCAGCTCCGGCTTTTTTAAGGCGGGAAATATTTTCTATTTTACTGGCTCTTGATACAATCCATGCATCAGGATTTGTCTCTCTGATTGTTAATACAATAAATAAATTGGTTACATCATCACCGGTACTTATGATAACGCTTCTACAGTTATCGTTCACCGCTTGGGATATTAAATTATTTTCTGTTGCATCTTTATTAATTACAACAAGATTTTCGTTTTCTACCAAATCTTCTGTTGCTTCAGTGTTTTTATCAAATATAATTACACTCTGTTTTCTCTTGTTCAGTTCTTGAAAAACAACTTTTCCAACTCTTCCATAACCGCAAATGATATAATAATCATCCATACGTCCAATTTTTCTCATTTTCCTTGCTCCTTTAGAATATTTGGTCATACGCTCTTGAAAATTAGTTAATATAATATTAAATACATAAGCAAGCAAACCAACTCCGCTTAAAGCAAGAGTTGTTGCAAAAATCTTTTGAATTCCTGTTGAAGGAACATAATCCCCATAACCTACCGTTGCCATGGTACTTACAGAATAGTAAATAGAATCAATTAAATTCAATCCCATAATAAAATGTGACCCTATGATTCCATATGCAAATAAAAGTACAATTAAGAATATGCCATTGGTAATATATTTTGTCGGCAGTTTTGTCAAAAGTTTAAATATAAATTTTCTCATAAATTTTTTCCTTAAATTTAGATATGTATATGTATATTGAATATATTAAATTAATTTGTGGTGATTTAATGGACCCGATAGATATGATGGTAACTGATGCAAATTGTGAATATTTAGGTTTATCAAGATTATGTTTGATGGAAGCGGCTGGAAAATCATTGGGTGAAGAAGTGGCTAAAATTGCTGTTTTTTCTTTTGCAAAACCTGTAAAGGTAGTGATGTTTACAGGTTCTGGTGGAAATGGGGGAGATGCTTTTGTAGCTGCCCGTTATCTGCTTAACAGAGGATATGATGTTGAAATTTATATGTTAAAAAATAATATCCATTCTATAGAAGCAAAAACCAATCTGGATGTTTTATTAAATATGAAGCCGAGATTATCTAGATTAACGATTCATGATTTAACAAATATTGGTGATTTTCAATTGGATGAAGATGAAGATTTCATTATCGTTGATGGAATACTTGGAACTGGAATTAAAGGAAATCTTCAGGAAAATATTAAAAAAGCTATTGAAGTTATCAATGCATCAAACGGCCTTAAAATAAGTATAGATGTGCCATCAGGAATGGATCCGTTAACGGGAAGCATTGATGATATTGCAGTAGTGCCTGATTATACGATAAGTTTCCATAAAATCAAGACTGGTGTGAGGGATGCTGATGAAGAGCTTGTCGGCGGTCTTGTAACTGCAGATATTGGGATACCGATGGAAGCAGAATATTTTGTTAATTATGGGGACTTTTTAAGGCTTAAAAATAGGTCAGCATCATCACATAAAGGAAATAATGGGTCCGTATTAATTATTGGTGGAAGTAAAGACTATCATGGAGCACCGGCTATTTCGGGGATGGCTGCTTTTGGTGTCGGTGTTGATTTGGTTTATGTTGCAACTCCTGAATGTGCAGCAACGCCAGTCAAATCTGCATCTGCCGATTTAATAGTAAAATCACTTGAAGGAGATTATTTGAACTTAAAGCATTTGGATGCCATTCTGGAATTGGCTGAAAAAGTTGATTCTGTATTGATAGGTCCAGGTTCAGGCATTAATGATGAAACATCAAAACTGTTCAATGTATTGGTTACAAAGATTAAAAAACCGATTGTTTTGGATGCTGATGGCCTAAAGCAGGTTGATATTTCATTGATTAAAAATAAGGATAATATTGTATTAACGCCACATCTGGCTGAATTCAACAGGTTTTTCAATAAGGATCTGAAATTGGATTTGGATAGCTATGACTTTAATAAAGTGGATGAAAACATTACAGAATTTCAACAGGTAACAAAAGATATTAAAGGATGTGTGGTTGTTAAAGGCAAAAATGACTTAATTTTATCTGGTTCTAAATTCAGAATAAATCGTACAGGCAATGCCGGAATGACCGTTGGCGGAACAGGCGATGCTCTTGCAGGTATTATTGTGGCATTATTATCTCAGGGATTGAATGCATTTGATTGTGCATGTCTTGGTGTCTTTATCAATGGCCTTGCAGGTGATGAAGCATATGAAAGTTATGGAAATGGATTTTCAGCCACACAATTAGTTTCATATATTGGTAACGTGATTAAAAATGGATTATGTTAGGGGAATTTTTAAAAAAAGACCTAATCGTTTTATTGCAGAAGTGGAAGTTGATGGCAATATTGAAATAGCACATGTGCCCAATACCGGTCGCTGCAAGGAACTTTTAGTTGAAGATGCCATAGTTTGGCTTAAGCCATCTGACAATCCAAATAGAAAAACTAAATTCAGTCTGCATTTTGTTGAGAACAGAGGACATCTGGTATCAATATACTCACAGGAAGCTAATGCCATTGTCTATGATGCAATAATCAATGGCCAAATAAAGGAACTTTCCGGTTATAATTATCATCAAAGAGAAAAAACTGTTGACAACTCAAGAATTGATATATACTTGGCTAATGAAGTTGAAGACTCTTGCGAAATGTCGGTCCTGGAAGAACCCTGTTTTGTTGAAGTGAAAGGAGTTACGCTGGTTGTGGGCAGGGAAGCAAGATTTCCTGATGCACCTACAGAACGAGGAACAAAACACCTGAAAGAATTAATTAAATTAAAAAAAGTGGGTATCCGATGTGTTGTTTTCTTTTTAGTTCAGCATCCTTTGGGCGAATCTTTCAGGCCTAACTGGGAAAATGATCCAACTTTTTCTCAAACTTTAAATGAAGCTTATGAAAATGGGGTTGAAATACTGGTCTATAAATGTGATAATTCGTTGGAGGAAATCAAACTAATTCCTGAGAGATTAGATTTCGATTTGGCTGAATTATAATCTCAATCTTAAAATTTCTTTTAATTCTTCATTTGTCAGTTCAGTAATGAAAGTTTCATCAGTACTGATGGCTTTGCTTGCCAAATCTGTTTTATTTTTAATTATCTGGTCTATATTTTCTTCGAGGGTGCCTTTTGTAATAAATCTGTATACCATAACATCATTTTCTTGACCAATCCGGTGAACCCTGTCTGTGGCCTGGTTTTCAATGGCTGGATTCCACCATAAATCGTAATGGATAACATTCTGCGCTGCTGTTAAATTCAAACCGGTACCGCCAGTTTTTAACGTAGCTACTAAAATTTTGTAATCGGGATTTTCTTGAAATGTATCGATGACATCGCTTTTTTCTTTGCGTGATTGGGAGCCATGCAGGAATAATACATCAGTTTTCAATTTCTTTGGAACCAGTTTTTGAATAATTTTTCCCATTTCAACATATTGGGTGAATATGAGCACTTTTTCATCAGCACTTAATATATTTTCTAAAATATCGATTAGTAGTTCCATTTTTCCTGATTCCTTAATTTTGGGATTATCGCTTTTTAAAAATTGCGCAGGATGATTACAGGTTTGTTTTAGTGATGTTAATATTTTTAAAATTGTTGCTCTTCTTTCAATGCCCTCTTTATATGAAAGATCTTCAAATATTCCATCCAGTATGGCATTATATAATTTTATTTGCTTTTTGCTGAGTCCGCAATAAATGTCATTGACGACTTTTTCGGGAAGTTCCTTTTTAATGTCCTCATCTGTCTTCAGTCTTCTTAAAACAAAAGGTTTAGCCATTGTTTTAAGTTTTTCCAAAACACTTTCATCCCCTAATCTTTCAATGGGTACAATAAAATTTCTTTTAAATTCATTAAGTGTGGATAAATAACCCTTATTTACAAAATCAAAAATTGACCAGTAATCCGTTAGTTTATTTTCGATAGGCGTACCTGTTAATGCGATTTTGTTAAATGCATCAACGCTTTTGATGGCTTTTGTCTGTTGCGTAGATGGATTTTTGATATTTTGAGCTTCATCTATAATGCATATGAGCCATTTTCTGTCTAAAAACATTTCCAAATCAAGTCTGACAACGCTATATGAGGTTAATATGATATCATAGTCATCTATGGGAAAAATTCTGTTGGAGCCATGATAAATGTAATAGGTTAATTCTGGTGTGAATTTATTGATTTCCTGCTCCCAGTTTGAAATTAATGTTGGTGGAACGATTATTAATGTGGGTTCCGTTTCAAGAAGATTTTTTTCTTTAAAATAAAGAATGGTTGTTAAAACTTGAATAGTTTTCCCTAAACCCATGTCATCGGCAAGTATGCTTCCAAATCCATTTTTAATATTTTGAACTAGCCAGGAATAACCAATTTTTTGATAAGGCCTTAATTCACCTGTCAATGATTTGGGTACATCATAAATTTCTGATTTATTGGCTAAATCTTTTAATTTTTTATTTTCTTTGAATTCAAAGCCCATAATTCACCCTGTATTATTTCAGTTTTGATAATGTTTCACCAATCGCATCGTTTATTACTAAACTGGCTATGCTGTCATATGGGGTTTTGCTTTTGTTAATCAAAACCAGATTCTTTCCATTGAAGTAGTTAATTAAGCCCGCTGCAGGATATACGACAAGGGATGTTCCTCCAATAATTAATGTTTCTGCATTTGAAATGTAATCAACTGCAAAACTCAATATTGCATTGTTCAGTGGCTCTTCATAAAGGACTACATCAGGCTTTATGATTCCACCACATTCGCATCTCGGAATTCCCTCTGAATTTAAAATATAATCCAGATCATAGCTTTTATTACATATTTGACAATAGTTTCTATGGACACTTCCATGCAGTTCCAAAACATTTTCAGAGCCTGCTTTTTGATGAAGTCCATCAATGTTTTGTGTAATGACGGCTTTTAATTTCCCTTCCTTTTCAAGTTCCGCTAACTTATAATGTGCAGGATTAGGCTGTGCATCTTTAAAAATAAGATTTTCTTTGTAAAACTCAAAAAATTCTTCAGTATGTTCAAAATAATACGTATGGGATACTAATTCCTCCGGAGTTTTTGAATAAATGCCGTCCGCACTTCTAAAATCCGGAATGCCACTTTCTGTTGATACACCGGCTCCTCCGAAAAATATAATATTTTCAGATGAATCAATTATATCCTGTAATTCATTAATTTTTGACATATAGAATTATTTTTAATTTGTTTTTAATAAACTTTTAAATATAAATATATTATAAAATAATTAATGTGAATATCTTGTGAGTAGGGATTTAATTGAACGAAAAAAATAATAATTCTAACTTGGACTGGATGATTCATTGGTCATTAACCGAACATACACCAAGAAACACCCAAATCAAACTGATTAACAAAATCAATGTTGCAATAGGCGAAGGATATAAAAATATTATTTTGGAAGCGGGAACTGGTATAGGTAAATCAGCCATCGCTACAACTCTTGCCAATATGTATGAGGATTCTTATATTTTAACCATGACTAAACAGCTTCAAGAACAATATTTGGATGATTTTGGAGATATATTGGTTGAAATTAAGGGTAGAGGAAACTATAAATGTAATTATAAGGGAAATTGTGATTTTTGTGTAAAGGCAGAGTATAATATTGCTAGATGCAGTGACTGTGACTATCTGATGGCTTTTAGGGAAGCTAAAAAATCAAAAAATGTTATCACAAACTATGATTTTCTGTATAGGGTTGGAGTTGGCAATCAAATGCTTGATTCAAGACAGCTATTGATATTGGATGAAGCACATAACCTGGAGCGTAAAATGCTGATGCTGTCATCGCATGAACTGAATCGGGAATATATTTCTACAAAATTTGGTATAGATATTTTTGAAGCGTTCATGGAAGGGAAGAAGTCATATTTTCACATGAAGACTGAGACTGAATACTGGATAGATGTATGTAAGAAATTAATGAAGTCATGTAGCGAACATATTGAAAAAATAGAAGGAACGGGCAAAGATGTTCAAGTTACTTTAGATGAATTTGAAAGCGACCCGTCAAAATATTCTAATGTGGATTATGTTGAAAAGCAAATTTTAGAAAGTGAATTAAAAGAATTTAATTCTATAAGATTGGGTTTGGAAAGTGGGGATTTAATCATTGATATACCTGATTTAAAATCAATTAAAGAAAATAAAATGGATATTTCCGCTGAATTTAAACCATATTCGGTTTCAGATGCTACTCAAAATTTATTGGACTTTGGCAGCACGAGAATATTTTTAACTGGAACTTTGGGAGATATGCATAAATTTTGTCAGTGGAATAATATCAATCCAGATAATACTTATTACATTTATGAAAAGAGCCCATTTGATGTTTCAAATAGGCCGATTTATATTGATTTTGCTGGAAATATGAGTGGGTCAACGAAAAATCATCCCAACTGGAAAAATAAAAGAGCTATTTTAAAAATTAAAGAATTAATTGATAAATATCCTAATCAAAAGGGTGTAATACATACATCAAGTAATGAACAGGCATTCTGGATAATGGATAATCTAAAAGAATATAATCTTTTATTTGTTGGTGGTGAATCTAGAAATGAGGTTTTAAAAGAATTTAATGAAAGTAAGGATGATGCTATTATTATTGGTGCTTCCATTAAAGACGGTGTCGATTTAAAGGGAGACTTGTGTAGATTCCAAATTATTTTTAAAGTTCCCTATCCACAATTAAATGAGCAAGTAAAATATCGTAAATCTTTAGACCCGTCCTGGTATTATTATCAGGCAGTAATGGCAATAATGCAGGCATACGGTAGGGGTATTCGTGATAAAGACGATTACTGTGATATGTACATTATAGATTCTAATTTTAAAAGGTTATTTGATTTTAATCGTAATTTTTTCAATGAGTATTTCATTGAAGCTTTAAAAAATAGTAAAGGATAGCTTTAAAGCTATCTGTTTAATTTTTGGTAGTTTGCAGCTTGCAAACCGTGGTATTTAATCATACCTTCAACTTCTCTTTGATCGGTGTCTTTATCTTCAAATGTAATCTGTTCGATACTGTGTAAGCTGAAAGGTGATTTTCTAACTAATGGTTGAATTGATCCTTTAAAGAGTTTCATTGTGACTTCACCGCTAACCCTTTGTTGCATATTGTCGATAGCTTGGTCTAAGTCTTCTCTTAAAGGTTCTTGCCATAATGCCCTGTATACTAAATCAGCATAGAGTGTAGACATGTATTCAGCAAATCTTAATTCATCAGTAGTTAAAACAAGTTCTTCCAATGCTTGGTGAGCTGCAATTAACAATTTAGCTCCTGGAACTTCGTAGTTTTCCCTACTTTTAAGACCAATCATCCTGTTTTCAATTGTGTCTACTCTTCCAATACCATTATCTCCAGCAATTTTATTTGCTTTTTCTATCAATTCGATTAATGGCATCATTTCACCATCGATAGCAACAGGAATACCTTCTTCAAATTCGATGGTAACTTTTTGAGGTTCATCGTTTGCATCTTTCCAGGATTTGGTCCATTCGTAAATGTCTTCCGGAGGTTCGTTTGCAGGGTCTTCTAAGTTTCCTCCTTCAATGGATCTTCCCCAGATGTTTTCATCAATACTGTAAATTTTATCGTAGTTTAATTTTATTCCTTTTTCTTCAGCATATGCTTGTTCTTCAGTTCTTGTTAAGTTTAATTCTCTGATTGGTGCAATAACATCTAAGTCGGACATTGCAAGAATGACTGCTTCAAATCTGAATTGGTCATTTCCTTTTCCAGTACAACCATGTGCAATTGCTGTTGCCCCTTCTTTTTCAGCTACTTCAATAATTTTTTGAGCGATTAATGGTCTTGCAAGTGCTGTACTTAATGGATATCCTTCATATTCTGCATTTGCTTTGATTCCTCTTGCAACATATTCGTTTGCAAATTCTTCTTTAGCATCAATTGTGTAGTGTTTTCCAGGACCTATTTTAGCAGCCATATTTTCTGCTTTTTTCATTTCTTCTTCGCCTTGGCCTACATCTACACAGGCAGTAATAACTTCCACATCATATTTTTCTTCTAATAATTTTACACATACAGAGGTATCTAATCCACCACTGAATGCTAAGACTACTTTATCCATCAATAATCACCATATGTAAATTTTTATAAAAATGAATATCACTTTATAAATATATTTTTAATAGTATATAATTATTAATATAGTTACTTTAAAAAAGTTTTTTTTTTAAGAAGTGTGGTCTTAATTAGGACGCATAATTGAGGTTGAAAAGTTATACGGGTTTTAAAAAAAATGTCCTAATTAAGTGATGATTGTGTTTAGAGTCATCTTTCACTTCTATTCATTACTATGTTTTTCTACTATATAAAGTTTAGGTATGCCTAAATTATTACTCTTAAATTTTTCTCGTCTACAAAATTAATCAGGCGTTCATAAGTTGCATTTGATTTTAGGGTATCGCTGTTTCCTATAATGATCAATTTCCTCTTGGCTCGAGTAATTGCTACATTTAATCTTCTTAAATCTTTTAAAAATCCTATTTGACCATAATCATTACTTCTGACTGTTGATATGATAATGATTTCCTTTTCACGGCCTTGAAAACCGTCAACAGTTTTCACTTCAATATCGGTCTTTTCGGATATTAATTTAACTTGGTCGGCATATGGGCTAATTATTCCCATATCCTTTTCATTAATGCCGGCTTTTAAATAATCTGTTGCGACCTTAAGGGCAACTCTTGCTTCTATGTGATTAACAATGGATTTTGAATCTTTGAGGTGCTTTTCATGGTTTTTTTCCAATTCGCAGGTGTCAATAAATAATATTGCATCATCATCCTCAACATCTGAAATATCTTTTAATGTGATGTTGTTAACACTTGAATCACTTTTTAAGTTATTGTTGTAAAATTCTGAATTTGGAAATTCCATTAAAACCCTGTTCATACGGTACTGTACATTCAACAGCTGTGATTTATGAGGATATTTGTCAATTAACGATTCAAATAATGTGTCCTGCAAATCATGGGCTTTATCACTAATGATTGTTGGAGGAAGCTGTTTATGGTCCCCGGCCAAGATGAATCTTCTGGCTTTGGCTATTGGAATTAAAACGCTTGGTATTGTTGCCTGTGATGCTTCATCAACTATTACTACATCAAATTTGGTGTTTGATATGCTGTCGAGTGCCGCTGATGAATTGGTGGATAAAATAACATCACTTGTTTCAATAATGTCTTTAATCATTTTATTTTCAATTCTTTTAATCTCATCATGCATTTCATCAATTTCTAAATTGTAATCTAACCAGTTGGCCATTGATTTCATTTTATCTGCACTTATTCCACGTCCCCCTTTTCCCTTGGAGGCATGATATAAAATATCGTGGTCTGAAAATCCTCGCCTATACTGGGGTGTTGGCTTTGTGAAACTGCTCCTTTTTTCAATTAACTTATCTATCTTTTTATGAATTCTTTTAATTTTATCATTCAATGAATGCTTTTCAACTTTATATGCTAAGGTATAGGTAATGTTATCCTTTGATACTCTTTGCGGATGGCCTAAACGGGTAATTTTCAATTTTTTATTCAGCACCAATCTCTCGACAATGTTGTCTACAGCAGCATTACTTTCGGCAGTTGCTAAAACTTTTCTGTTCTGCCTTATCTCCTGTGATATTAGTTCAACTAGGGTTCTTGTTTTCCCCGTTCCAAAAGGCCCATGAATCAAAAAGAAATTTTGTGTTGTTAAACTGTTTTTAACGGCTAATTTTTGAGACTTATTTAATGACTGGTCAATATAGTCAATGTAAATGTTGTCTTTGTTGGGTTGAGGGTCTCTTTGGTTTAGGGAGTACTCCAGAGCATTCTTTCCTTTAAGGCTTAAATGTTTCAGATTATCTTCCATTCTTCTGAATGTAATGTCATTTGCATACAAATCAAGTCTGACTTTTTTCTTTAGTGCCCATTTTGGAACTCTGTTGTCAAAAGCTACTTTAATAAATCTAGCTCCCTTTTCTGTTACTGTTCCAGTCAAATCACTTCTTAATGGATTTCCAGTACTTACTAATATCATATCTCCGACACTTATTTCAGTGTCTATAATTTCAGATCTTCCAAATTGGACAATATTCAGTCCCAATTCTTTTCCTAAATATTTTCCTTTAACTTTATTGATGGCTCTGCCTAGTTCTTCCCTTTTTTGACCAGACATATTTTCTATTTCAGAAACCATCAATTCTATTTCCGCTTCTCGCTCGTAATTAATTAATTTTATAAGTTTTTTAATATACTTTTTCAATTTTATCCCAACAAGTAAAAATCTTAAATAAGACTTTTGATTTAATTAATAAATATGGATTTCGATAGGGTAGATGATTATGAAAATGTTGAAATGACTTATCTTTCATTTTTATCAAGAGGTTATATTGCAAAAAATAGACATATTTTTGAAAAAATTGAATTGACATCTTTTTCCAAATTTGTTTTGCAGTCTTGTGTTTATGGAACTCCTATTTTTAAATTAGGCAATTCAGGCAGTAAACTACTTATTTTATCAGGAATCCATGGAAATGAATTGCCCCCACAAGTGGCTAATTTGAAGTTGTTGAATGAATTGATTGGTGAAGATTTAAATAATACAGTTTATTTCATTCCATTTGCCAGTCCAAAGTCAACAATGAATAATGAAAGGTCATTTAATGAAGTTGATTTAAATAGGGCGGCCCATATTAACGGTTCATTAAGCAATGCTATCATTCAAGCTATTGATGATTTAAAAATCGATGCTGTAGGGGATTTTCACTCAACTGCTTATAACAGCAATCCTGGTTTTGAATCAGTATTTTCTTCTAAGAATCCAACTCCAGAAAGTGTTTTGATTGCCAAGTATATTTCGGATGATGTTGGCAGTGAAATCATCACATATGACATTTCAGGTTCACAGTATAAGGGTGCTGTGGAAGATGTATCCAATTTAAGGGGAATACCTGCTGTAACATGTGAAGTCGTATCACCTTTTGCATCTGTTGGTGCTGGAAGTTCTGAAAATTCCTTTGAGCAGATGAAAAGTTTTTTAACCTATTTTGGATTTTAATTGGAAACCGGTCATTGGTGGAATACTCTTCAAATGCTACCACTATTTACTTATTTAATATTTTAAATATATTCGAATAAGGTGAGAATATTGTCTTCTTATAAAGGCCATTCTATATTTGCATTAATATTAGCACTATTGTATTCATTCAATCCTCTAGCAATTGCCTTGGTCGTTATTGGTGCAAATATTCCTGATTTTGATCATAAATTCAAAAAGGAGCATGTCTATAAGTTGATAATTTTGGGATTATTGATTTTCATATCATTATATATCCTAAATCTACCTTATTATATTGGTCTGATTATAGTATTTTTAGGTTTAACCTTTTATTTTTCAGAACACAGAAGTTTTACCCATTCTATCCCTGGAATTATAATTTTAACTTCAGCTGTTTCATTAATATTAATATGGGCATGGCAATTGGTTGTTGATGTCACGGTTCTTTCAAATAACTACTTGATTGCTATATTGATTGCTCTTTTAAGTTTTTTATTCTTGAATAAAAGGTTATTGCCTATTTTCATTCCATTATTTTTTATTTCAGTAGTGATTTTACAGGCATTTGAAATAACATATATTCAAATTGTATTGTCTTTATTTTTGGGATTATTTTCACATGTTGTGCTTGATGCAACGACACCTGCGGGAGTTAAGTTATTTGCTCCAATTTCCTCCAAAGAATATCACAAGAATTTTGCAACCGTTTCAATTTTTATTTTAATAATTTTTGCATTAATTTATCGTGCACCGTTTTTATTTTCCCTTTTTGAAAATTTCGTCAGATATTAAAATATTTTGCATGTAAAAAACAAACCAGAATTTTTAATCCATAAAGCAAATTTGGACACGATGTATAAAATAGGTAATTCTATTAATGGACCTATTACAAGAGCAATAGCTATTAATTCTCTACCAGGAAATGAGTTGATTGCAATTGCAAGAGCTAATGGTGAATTACGGGCCAGTGTTGTCATTGTTAAACTTGCATACTCTTCATAGGTAAAATTAATTTTTTCACTTAACAATAAATCTATAATCGTATTTGTTGCAAAAAAGATTATTAATGGTATGAATATCGTTAAAACTGAGTTCAAGTTTTTAAACAGTAAATTTCCTTCACTATTGAATATTGCAAACACTGCTAAAGCTAAAAAAATAATTTGGTATTTTGAGAAAAAACTGCTTAATTTTACTTCCAAATTATTATTTAATATTAATTTTGTAATTTGCGCCAATACTAATGGGATTATAATAACAATTAACAATGAATATCCTAGATTAGTATAGTTCATTGAATTATTGCTTGAAAAGAATATTATTAAATATATCGGCAGCAATACAATCTGCAGGATTAAATTAATTGGAAGTAATGATAAACTTAAATTCAAGTCTCCTTTTGTCATTTTGGTAAATACTAAATACCAGTCCGTGCATGGGGTTAATATTAACATGAAAAATCCAATAAAAATGTCAATATTTCCATTTAAAAACAGATTTCCTAAAAAATAACCAAATAATGGTGTCCATATGAAATTGATAATAATGCTTGTTGATGTAAATTTAAGGTTTTTAAAACTTTTTTTCAGGTCTTTAAGAGGTATTTCCAAAAATAATCCGTATAACATTAAGCATAAGAATAAACTTGTTAAATTTCCAATATTGTTTGCAAGTAAATCAATATTGCTTAAAATTAATCCCATTGCTATTGCTGTTATCAATATTATCGGTTCTAGTTTTTCTATTAAATTCATCCGAACACCCTTTTAGGTATGCTAAATTTGTAATTTAATTTATATATAGATTTTTTTCCACTATTGCAAATAATGTTTCAACAGGTTTATTATGGGAAATATGTCCAAGCATTTGATTAAATATATATGCGATGAAAAATATATTTTACATAATTGTTGGAATATTTATTTTACATGAGGCGTAATATGCATGGATTTTAAAAAAGTATTTTTCATTTCGTTATTTCTATTGATTTTATCAGTATCCTTTGTTTCTGCAGCTGATTTAAATAATTCCCATGTAAGTCAATCATCAGATGTTATTGGTGTTTCTTTAGTATATGATGATGTTGGGAATGTAAATATCGATGATTCAAAATTAAGTGTTGCTACGGGTAATTTTAATGATCTTCAAAAAGAGATAAATAATGCTCCTGCGGGTTCTGTTTTAAATTTAACCCGGGATTATGAAGGGTCAGATTATGCTACTATTGTTTTGAATAAGGATTTAACTATTGATGGACAAGGCCATACTATAGATTGTTTGGAGAAAGATGATTGCAGCGCATTTTATTCTAGTAGTGGTAATATAGTCTTAAAAAATCTCAGAATATTAAATGGCCATAATGATGATAATTATAAAGGTGGTGCTATTCATATTGAGGATTCTGCGCAGTATACTTTAGAAAATTGTATTTTTGCCAATAACTGGGCAGACGATTATGGTGGAGCAATATACAATGGTGTAAAGAAACCATTAACAATTATAAATTGTAAATTTGCTTATAATGAAGCAGATGATGATGATGGTGGGGCGATATACTCTGCTGGAGAAGTATTTATTGAAAATTCCACATTTAACTATAATTCTGCATATTCGAGGGGTGGTGCAATTTATTCTTCAAATAATATTCACATAAATAATTGTTCATTTGATTCCAATAAAGCTTCTGGTATTATTTTATTTGGTTTAATTGGGGGTGGAGCATTATGTGCTGAGGGTCAATTATTTGTTGAAAATTCCATATTTAAGGATAATTCTGCTGATAATCTGGGTGGAGCAATACTTTGTTTAGGAAATGACATTTTTATTAAAAACTCTACATTTATAAATAATAATGGTGGAAATTTTGGTGGAGCAATATTTTCTCAAAGTAAATTATTTGTTGAAAATTCCACATTCAAATCTAATAGTGTGTGTGGGTATGGTGGTGCAATTTATTGTGATGGTGGTGTACAGGTGGATTGCTCTATATTTGAATCTAATATGGCAGATTCATCTTTAAATCCAAATATTTCATCTTTTGGTGGTGCTATTTTTGGATCGACTGTGGTAATTAATGGTAGTTCTTTTAAGAAAAATTTGGCCTTTCAGCAGGGTGGTGCTGTTTATGCTAAATCCAGTGTTGGTGTAGAACAATCTATATTTGAATCCAATAATGCGAAAGGTGCTATTATATGTGACTGTAATGGTGGTGCTATTCGTGCAGAAGAAGATGCATTAATTGATAATTGTACGTTTGATAGTAATTATGCTCATGATTATGGTGGTGCTGTTTATGCTAATGATGTTTTTATAAATAAATATCAGGAATCTGGTGAGTTTTCTTCTTTCTTTAGAAAAAATACTGCTGGTGATGATAAGGGTGGAGCTATTTTTGCTGGTGGTGTGTATGCAGTAAATGCTTTGTTTGATGAGAATAGTGCTAAGGTTGATGGTGGTGCTGTTTATACTGAATACAATGTTGATGTAAGGCATTGTTTGTTTAAATCTAATAGGGCTAAAGGGGCTATATCTCAGTGTTATGGTGGTGCTATTCGTGCAGAAGAAGATGCATTAATTGATAATTGTACGTTTGATAGTAATTATGTTTATGATTATGGTGGTGCTGTTTATGCTAATAATGTTTTTATAAATAAAAATCAGGAATCTGGTGAGTTTTCTTCTTTCTTTATTAATAATACTGCGGGTGATGATAATGGTGGTGCTGTTTATGCTGAGTGGGATGTTAGTGCTGTAAATGCTTTGTTTGATGGGAATAGTGCTAAGGTTGATGGTGGT
>NZ_JAZTXC010000083.1:0-4691 GCF_045636185.1 Methanobrevibacter sp.
ACCAGTAACATGAACTGCATAAATTGTATCATACTGATCAATATTGCCATTTGATTTAACAACAATATAATTATCAGCTAAAATTGCATCATTACAGCCATCCAAATATACTCCTTCAGAATAAACTTCCCCACTAGTCCAATCAATAGAACGGGAAGGCAATAAAGCATTAATGATGTTGTTGGAAATATGTACACCATCAGAATCGATTGCACGAATAGCGGTATTTTTATAAGTTTCATTAGTTTCAACAGCGAAATTAATCGTATTATTATCAACACGTGTATCTTCAGAATTTAAGATATGAATAACATCATTGTCGTCATTAAATACGCCGTTGACAGTGAAGTTATTGTTTATAATGTAAACATTATTTGCATTTTCAACACAAATCACTTCATTTAAAGAGTCACTAATGAAATTGAATCCATCAACAATAAGATCATCATGGAAAATTTCAATTCCCATGTTATATATGGTTGCATTATCGCTTAACAAATTAACCTGTTCAGTAATAAAGATTTCCTTAACCAGATTAGAGAACTCTCCAATAAAGGTCAATTCTCCAGTTATGCCCTCTCTTAAGTCACCATATTCATCAAAGTATAAGAAGAAAGTATCGTTAGTTAAATTGTATTTATTTTCACTATTAGGGATGTTGTTTTCAACGATTGCGTCATCTGACTTATCATCAACACTTTCATCACCCACCAATTCACTGGCAGTCAGGTAGTTATTAAAGATTTCACTGTCAGATGAAGTGGAAACAATGGTGTAATTTCCATCAGACCCAATTAGATTATTATGAATATGACTTTCAGATGTTGCTAAAATACCAACGGTCTGTGCAGGAATCATATCTCCTGCACTTTTAGTATCATTTTTTTCACCATAAACATTAATTTTATTGTTGTGAATTATGGCTAAATCCTCTGTCATTAATGAATAGATACCCATTGTATAATTACCATAAATTGAAATGGTGTTTCCAGAGATAATTGAAGCGATTCCGGTTAAATGCATACCATAGACAACATCGGAATCGGCTAGGATATGATTATAAAGATAATCAACATCTGGAGATTCCATTGTACCCCAATTCATTGCAGAATAAACTGGATAAGCAACATTAGGAGATATAATATATAAATAATTATCTTCCACAACAGCACTTGATCCACCTTCAATATCAATACCGTTAGCGTAATTTGTATCAGATAATATTGAAATAGAATTTCCGATTATATCAATGGATTCACCACTGATTACTAAGCCGTAAATATAATTATGGCCTAAAGCTATAATTTCATTTTCATTAAATTGAACCTCATCGGAATCTACAATATCAACTACATATATTGAGTCATCACTGCCAAATACATCAGTAGCATTGAGATAAATTGCATTTCTTTTAAATGAAAGACTATTAGAATTGGTAACCATTATTCCTGCACTTCTAGGATTGGCCACATAATTCCAAGACCCTGGAGGGTCTTCTATCCAATCAATAATATTAGAAGGAATATTTATAGTGAATTCATTATCTTCAATTACAGCATTTTCAGATTCTGTAATGACCATAGCAACAACAGCGTTTTCGCCATCAGATTTTCCATTGTATGTAATAGTGTTAGCTGTTACATTAAGATTATTAGCATATAGGGCAGAAATTGCAGGATGTGTTATGTTAGAATTGGATACGATATTAATAATGTTTCCTATAACTGCAACATCTGTAGCATTATCTATCTCAACAGCACCAATTATATTATTATTAAAAGTTAAGCCGTTAATAGTGGATCCATCACTTCCTGAAATAAGAGTAATGATGGAATCTGTAATTTTTGAAGCGTCATCGGGAACAATATCCACCGGCTTGTTAATAAATAAAGATTTGTTTGTAATCTCACCGATAAAAATAGTAGAATCAGCTGAGACATTATCGTTCATAGTACCATTTTCATCAAAGTACTGATTAAAATTAGTATCATTGATGTGAATTTCATCTGCAGAGAAGCCATTATCCTGTAAAATAGGAGCTTCCTCCATAGATATAACATCGTCACTGCCTACAGAGATAATATCAGTTGTATTATCCTGTGCACAAACAGCACCGACAGAAAATATTAAAATTAATAAAATAATCGATAAATATCTATATTTCATAAATTCTCTCCCAGTTAATTTTTTAATAAATAATATTCCTACTATAAAATTAAGTAAAATATATTATTCACCATAGTTATATATAATTAATACTAATTAAATATTACTAATAAATGAATTTTAATCAATTATAATTTACGGAAATATTCAATTAACTTAAAAAAAAATATTAAAGAAGTTTTTTCTCCTTTATCTCTTTTTTGAAATATAAATATTCGGATTCGACGACTTTCCTAATATTTTGGGCTGTGATTTTACCAATGCCTTCAACTTCCATAAGTTCACTTTCAGAAGCATTGAAGACCTTTTCTACAGAACCGAAGTGTTCCAATAAGTTTTTAGCATTAACCGGACCTATAGTAGGCAATGATTCAACAATGAAAAGCTGCTGCTCCCACAAACTGACAGGCTTTTTATCGGTACGGATTTGAATATTGGATTTTTCACCGCTTTGTTCTCTGATTGCAATTCTCTTAATCATTGCTGCAGTATCCTGGGCATCCCTTGTTGGAATAATGCTAATACCAAAATCCAGTGCAATTGAAGCTATCGTACCCCTAATCGCATTAGGATTAACCATGCCCGAGTACAAATCATCCCCTTCAAGAATCATCAACGGACGCTTGAACTCTTCAGACAATGCCCGAGCCTGCTTAAACAAACGCTTATCTATCATTGAACTTACAAAATCCTTGGCAGTTTTTCTCTCAATAGCCACTTCATCACTGACCTGATAATCTGCAACAGCCATTGAATGAATTTTTACATCCATTTCCATCTGTGACAGATAGCGGATAACTTTTGAATTTCCTTCACGGGAATCCGCATAAACCAAAGGCAATTTTTCATCTTTTGGCCTGTCTATAACCTTAACTTTCTTTTCATTATCCATTCTTGCAACTGCAGATTCATTAAGTTCTTTTAAAACATCTGGATTAATCAATTGGTTTTTCATATTATCTTCTTTTCTAACAGAAGACCAATAATATGCCTCATCACGGGTCCCATTTGTGATTAAAACCTTAACACGACCAGTTCTTTTACGACCAGTTCTTCCACGACGCTGAATCATACGCACTTCAGATGGAACCGGCTCATATAAAACCACCAAATCAACTGCAGGAATATCAATACCCTCTTCTGCAACACTGGTTGAGATTAAAACATCATATTCACCCATTCTAAATGCCTTAATGATTTCCTTTTGCTCTTTTTGAGTCAAACCTTTTTCACCATCCTTGGTTCCCTGACCAAAGAATTTTGCAGATTTAATTCCTTCCCTTTCGAGTTTTTCATGAATCATTTCAAGAGTATCCCTGAATTGAGTGAAAACAATTATTTTAGATGTTTTTTTATCCTTTTTATCAGCATACCTTGTAGTTTGGAGAGTGGTTTGACCATCACTGCCCAATTCCTTTTTCAGTATTTCGGCCAAAGCGCGGAGTTTAGGATGTTCCCACCCATTTTTCTCTGCATTATGTGCCAACCTGACAGCACGTGAAAAATTAGGATCGTTCATCAATGACCTGGATGCCTTAGTTTTCTTTTTGCGAAGCCTTGCAATATATTTATTAAAAGGATGAACCCCCTGAGTTTCAACAAGTTCCTGTGCATGCTGAATATTGATAACAGCACTTAAAATAGAAATGGCCTGAAACAATTCCTTTTTAGGGGCTGTTGAACGTGCAATTTCGCCTTGAATGCGTCCTCTTGTTTTTAGAATATCCACTTTTGTAACGGAAATTGTCTTCAAAATCCCCATATTTTTAAGGGTTTTCAGCCTAATTTTAAGGGCTTTTTCTAAGGAATCATTAATCTTTTCAAGTTCAGCACTCATTTTTACTCTAACCCAATCAATCTCAACCGGATTGAAATAGGGCTTTACATCACGATCATTTTCCGTTTTAACAACAACATTTTGAATATATAGGTTTTCACATACTTCCTTAATTTTAGCCTTGTCCGAACCAGGAGATGCTGTCAAACCTAAAATCAGATTATAATTGGATTCCTTTACATATCTTGAAGCTAAATAAACATAAGAATAAGAGCCAACGCCATGATGGCATTCATCAAAAACAATCAGTGAAACACTACTTAAATCATATCTTCCATTTAATAAATCGGACTCGACAGTTTGTGGAGTTGCTGAAATTATCCTGGATTCTTCCCATCTTTTAACACGTTCATCAGTTTTGACTGCACCTGTAATGGATGAACATGGAAGAGTTAAAAACTCCTTAAAACTGGCTTCATGCTGAATGGCCAGCGGCTTTGAAGGAGACAGGACTAGAACTTTAGAATTTTTCACCTTTTGTAACCTATCCGCCGCAACCAAAATAGCCACGATAGTTTTACCTAATGCAGTAGGTGCAACAACCATCGTGTTACCGTTTTTTAAAACATCCCCAGCCAATACCTGCTGATATAACCTTGATTCAATTGAATCTTTTTTGATTAATGGATGTTTAATGTAAGTAGTCATAATAGTAATTTTAGTTAGTAACTATTAATAAAAGTAGTGA
>NZ_JAZTXC010000084.1:0-17319 GCF_045636185.1 Methanobrevibacter sp.
AATAGTTCGCAATCTATATAACATGATTAAATAGGTATTGATTAAAACAATATTTGTGGGAGAGAACAATTTTTCATGTTCTTGCCAAAATTAAAAAAGGTAGGGTGATGGTTAAATTGTGTTTTAGGCTTGTATGGTTACTGTGTTTGCTATGTTTGCTCCGTTGTAGCTTGATGTTATGATGTATTTTCCTTGTTGCAGGTTTATGTTGAGTTTTGCTATTCCTGATTCGTTTGTTGTTCTTTCGTAGAATACTCCGTTTATGTTGAATGTTATTTTTGCGTTTGCCTGTGGTTTTCCTGTTCCGTCAACTAATTTTGCTGTGAATGGATTTGGTGTGCCGTATTTTTTGGTCAAATCGTTTGCTTTTAGTGTTGGAAGTACTTTGATTTTGTTTGATACTCTGCATCCGTTGTATTCTGCGGTTATTATGTAGTCTTTTGGTTCTAGATTGATGTTGAGTTTTGCTATTCCGGATTCGTTTGTTGTTCTTTCGTAGTATACTCCATTAATGTTGAACGTTACTTTTTCACCGGCTCCTGCTACTTTGCCGTTTGGTTTTATTAGTTTTACTGTGTATTGTGAAGCGTTTCTAAAGTATTTTGTCAGGTCGTTGTTTTCTGTTATTGTTGGAAGTATTGTTATGTTATTTGATGCCTTTTCTCCTGTTTTAGGGTTTGTTGCTGTTAGGATGTATGTTCCTTGTTGGAGGTTTAGGTTTAGTTTTGCTGTTCCTGCTTCGTTCGTTGTTCTTTCGTAGAATACTCCGTTGATGTTGAATGATACTTTGGTGTTTTTCAGTGGGTTTCCTTTGTTGTCGGTGAATTTGGCGTAGTATTGTGTTGCGTTTCTGTATATTTTTACAACATTATTTCCTTCAATAGTTGATTTGATGTGTATGTTGTTTGTTATTTCTTCTTCTTGGTATCTGGATGTTATTGTGTGGTTGCCGCTGTTTAGGTTGATGGCAATGGATGCGATACCTTCTGAATTTGTTAGTCTGTTGTATCTGTTTCCATTTATTGTGAATGTAACGTTGACATTTGTTAATACGTTTCCGTTTTTGTCTGTCAATTTGGCCGTGAATCTGGATCCGTCCTTGTAATACATTTCCAGATCATAGGCTTTCAGGTTGTAGTTTGTTTTGATTGTGATTTTGTTTGTTGTTGAGATGTTTTGGTATGTTGTTTTTATTGTGTATGTTCCGGGTGCCAGGTTGATTATCAGTGATGCTGTTCCCTGGTTATTGGTGGTTCCTGTGTATGTTTCGTTGTTTATGGTAAATGTTACTTTTCTGTTGGTTAGGATTTCTCCTTTTGTGTTTTTGAGTGTTGCTTTGAATGTTGAATTGTCGTGGAAATACATTTCCAAATCATCAGCGGTGAGTACTGGCGGGTAGTCTTTTACAGTGATTTTGTTTGTTGTTGATGCGTTTTTGTATGTTGTTTTTATGGTGTATGTTCCTGCTGGCAGGTTGATTATTACTGAAGCTTCACCATTGGAATTGGTGGTTCTGTTGTAGTCTTTTCCATCTACATTAAATGTGACTATTTTGTCTGATAATATGTCTCCTCTGGTGTTTTTGAGTGTTATTGTGTAGTTTGTTCCGTCTCTGTAATACATTTCGATGTCTTTTCCGGTTATTATTGGAGTGTAGTCTTTTACTGTGATTTTGTTTGTTGTTGATGTGTTTTTGTATGTTGTTTTTATGGTGTATGTTCCTGCTGGCAGGTTAATCGTGATTCTTGCAATACCGTTTCCGTCTGTTATTCTTGCATAGTTTCTATTGTTGATATTGAATGTTATGTCTACATTGGTTATTGGTGTTCCTTTGGTATTTTTCAAGGTGATTGTGTAGTTGGTTCCGTCACGATAATACATTTCAATGTCTTTACCGGTTATTATCGGTTCGTAGTCTTTAACAACGATTTTGTTTGTTGTTGTTGCGTTTTTGTATGTTGCGGTTACTGTGTATGTTCCTTCTGGTAGGTTGATTGTGATTGATGCGATACCTTCTTTGTTGGTTAATCTTTTGTAGTTTTCACCGTTTATTGTAAATGTTACATCTACATTGGTTATTGGTGTTCCTTTGGTATTTTTCAAGGTGATTGTGTAGTTGGTTCCGTCTCTGTAATACATTTCTATGTCTTTACCTGTTATTACCGGTTCATAGTCTTTAACAGTAATCGTATTTGTTGTTGTTGCGTTTTTGTATGTTGCTTTTATGGTGTATGTTCCTTCTGGTAGGTTGATTGTGATTGATGCGATACCATTTTTGTCTGTTGGTCTTGTGTATGTTTCGCCGTTTATTGTGAATGTTACTTCTGCGTTGGTTATTGGTGTTCCTTTTGTGTTTTTTAAGGTGATTGTGTAGTTGCTTCCGTCTCGGTAGTACATTGTGATGTCTTTTCCGGTTATCACTGGAGGATAATCTTTAACGGTAATTGTATTTGTTGTTGATACGTTTTTGTAGGTTGCTTTTATGGTGTATGTTCCTTCGGGTAGGTTGATTGTGATTGATGCTATTCCTTTGTTGTTTGTTGGTCTTGTGTATGTTTCGCCGTTTATTGTGAATGTTATGTCTACGTTGGTTATTGGTGTTCCTTTTGTGTTTTTGAGTGTTACTGTGTAGTTGGTTCCGTCTCGGTAGTACATTGTGATGTCTTTTCCGGTTATCACTGGAGGGTAGTCTTTAACAGTAACCGTATTTGTTGTTGAAACATTTTTGTAGGTTGCTTTTACTTTGTAAACGCCTTCCGGTAAATTGATTGTGATTGATGCGATACCATTGCTGTCTGTTGGTCTTGTGTAGTTTTCACCGTCGATTGTAAATGTTATATCTACATTTGTTATAGGCACTCCTTTTGTGTTTTTTAAGGTGATTGTGTAGTTGGTTCCGTCTCGGTAATACATTTCAATGTCTTTGCCTGTTATCACTGGAGGATAATCTTTGACAATGATTGTGTTTGTTGTTGAAACGTTTTTATATGTTGCAGTTATTGTGTAGGTTCCTGCAGGCAGGTTGATGGTAATTGATGCGATACCATCTTTGTCTGTGAATCTTGTGTAGTTTTCATCGTCGATTGTGAATCTTACCTCTGCATTGGTTATTGGTGTTTCCTTTGTGTTTTTGAGTGTGATTGTGTAGTTGCTTCCGTCTCGGTAATATATTTCTATATCTTCGCCGGTTATTACTGGTGGGTAGTCTTTTACTGTGATTTTATTGGTGATTGATATGTCGATGTAAGTTGCATTGATGTAGTAGATTCCTTCAGCTAAATTAATTAAGAGGGAGGCCACACCATTATTGTTTGTTGTTTTTTGGTATGTGTGATTGTTGATTGTGAATGTGATTATTCTGCCTGCTAATAGGTTGCCGTTTCCATCTTTTAGTGTTACATTGAAAGCGGATCCGTCGCGATAATACATTTCCAGGTCATTTGCCGTTAATGTGTAGTTGTCGTTTTCTCTAACGGATATGGTGTTATTTATGCGTTCCGTTTTGTATGTTGCGGTTATTGTGTAGTTTCCTTGGTTTAGTGTTAGTAATATTCTTGCAATGCCATTTTTATTGGTTTTGTTGGTGTATGTCTGGTCGTTTATTTCAAATGTTATTTCGGCATCTACAATGTTGTTGTTTCTTCCGTCAGTCAGTTTGACGTAGTACTGGAATCTTTCCTCGTCGTATACTTCCAGGTCTCCAACGCTTGTCATGTTAATGTTTTTAAGTACGGTGAATGTGTTGTTTGCGGTTTTTTCTTCAAACTGGCTTGTTATTGTGTAGTTTCCGATAGGCAAGGTCAATGTCAGTGATGCAGTTCCGTTATTGTCCGTTGTTTTTATGTAGTTTTTATTGTTTATTGTAATTGTAATGTTTCTGTTTGCTATTCCGTAGCCTTTTTCGTCTGTTAATGTTACATATATTGTTCCTTCTTCTCCGTCATATGTTAATACGTCATATCCTGTTAAATTCATTAGTTTTCCATATTCGTATGTTGTATTGTATGTTGTGTAATTAAAATAGTCATCTCCTTCATAATATATGAATATGCTGTTGTTTACTTTATTGTAGTTTGGTGTAAACGTTGCCTTGCCGTCTGTTAGGTTCAGCTTTTGCAGTTGGTCGTTAACGTATAGATTAACAATTCCTGTTGCATTGGTTGGGATTACTTCAACTATTATTTTTTCATCTGTAAGTGTTACATTCAGGTTTGTCTGATATTTGTTTACATGCAAGACAGCAGTTGCAGTTGCGTTTGCATATTTTTTATCTCCTGGGAAGAAAATTGTGATATTGTATGTTCCTCCGGTTAAATTGTCTAATCTGATTGTGTTATTTCCTCCTGTCAGATATATTGCTTCTGTTTTATTGTTTATTGTCAGGTTTGCATCTCCTGCCACTTCGCCTTCAGGGGTTAATGTAACATTCAGGTATGCGGTTTCACCTGCCATGATGTCTGTTGTGTTGATTGTAAGATTTGTTTCGTATTTTTTAACAATGAAAATTATAGATGCACTGCTTGATTCGTAATATTTATTATTCCATAATTCCACGGTTATATTGTATCTTCCTGCAGCAAAATTCTTTAATGGGATTTTTGTACCGTCACGTACATAAATGGTCTTTTTGTTGATGAGAGTATTATTGTTTTCATCTCTAATGTACATGTATGCTTGTGTACTTATTTCTTTTGGATTTAAGGAGACAATGAGTTGTCCGTTTTGGCCGTAGTAAACTTCATTAACATTTAATGACATGTTTGAAGGTTTTTTATGTACGGTGTAATTTTGATGGAAAAATGCTTTGAAGTAATCATCATCACCTTCATATCTGATTATTAAATCATATGTTCCGGGAAGCATATTTGGGATTTTTAAATTGGCTTTTGTGTTTCTGATTTTGGTGGTGTGTTCCTTGTTATTGATGATTAATGTGATGTTGCCTGTAGGCTGATGGGTGTAGTTTCCGGTAATTGTCATGTTGAATTCGGCTGTTTCACCGTAGTAGATTTCATTGTATTCGACTGTTAGTTCTGATTCTTCTTTTCCTATATCAATTTGTACTGTCTGATTCCATTCGCCATAATATGCGGTTACATAATATGTGCCTTTATTTTGGGTGTTGTTTATGTTGATTGAAAGTTTTCCGTCAATCAATGGTTTTGTAATGTTGGTTCCATTGATGTTTAGTGTAATGTTCATTTCAGGAAGTTTTGAATAGTCTGTATGGAATTTGCCGGTGTTTAGTTTCAAGTAAACGTTTAATGTAGTATTTTCATTGAGGTCTAAAGGAACATATTCCGGTTCCATACTCAATACGAAGAATTTGTTAACTTCAAAGTTGGTGTGGTTTTTGTTTGGGTCTTTGTTGTAATCAAAGTAGTTGTAGTTCATGTAGAATTCTCCGTCATCGGAATTCATGGCATAGACAAATGTGCTTCTTGTGTCCTGATTTTTAATTGTATTTATGAATATATTATATTGTGCATCTATTTTTCCGGTGTTGAGTATATTGTATGTTCCTATAGCATTTCCAAGGGATATGTGTGTGTTGTTATCGAAAATACATCTTTCTATATTCATATTTCCTTGGTTGATGACAACTCCGTAAAACGGTATTTGTGCTGAAGATGATTTAAATCTTATGTTTTTGATTATTGAATTTGTTAATGTGAGTTTGGCATCCTCTTCGTTGTATATTGATCCTCCATTGGTATTAAATGGACTATTGTCTGTTGATTTTTCAACGATTGTATTGTTGATAAGCATATTGCCGTAGTTTGCAATTGTCTGGCCTATTAAACCTTCACAAGAAGTAAAGTAACTTCCATCGATTGCAGCGTCACCTAAGTTGTATATTGCTCCTCCCATTCCGGTGCCTCCATCGGATCCTCCTTTTATTCTTTCAAAAATTGAATTGTTAATATTTAATATATTTCTATTGGTTATTGCACCGCCGTCTTTGCCGGCATATGTGTTGATAAATGATGAATTATTGATTGTTGCTATTCCTTCATTTTCAATCACTCCGGAATAAGTTGCTTTCATATTTTTGAATGTTGTTTCATCAATGGATAATGTTCCGGTATTGTAGATTCCTCCGGCTTTATTTAAAAATGATGTGGCTCTTGGAACATAAAAACCGGCTATTCTGTAATATGGTTTGGTTACCAGATACCAGAGATAATTAATTTCGCCGGACATATAGTAGATTGATTTATCTCCAATCCAGGTCATATTTTCAAAGTGAGTTTTGCTGATGTTCAGTTCATTTGTATTGGTTATCGGTCCGATTACAGTTTCGGGATTGAAAGTTTCTTCAAAACTTGATTTTAAAACAAATTTGTCTGTCAACATTTTATTAATAGGTTTTATTTTAATGATATTTGCAGTTAACATGACATTTGTGATGTTAGTATTGTTTATAATGCTTGTTCCGTTATTGTTTAAAAGTTTATAGTTTATTTTGTCAAATGTGGTGTTGTCTATTTTTAAAGTTGCACTGTCTAAATTGTAGATTAGATATATCTGGTTTAATGACTGGTTATTTAATTCAATCATATCTGCGGATGTAATATTTTTAAAAGTAGAATTTATTATTTCAATATTTTTATGATTATATATTAGATTTTCATGGTTTAAATCAGTCATGAACTCTGCTACTTTGGTGATTCCATCAATATTGTGGAATTTTGTGTTTATAATTTTTAAGTTACCATTGTTGTTAATTATTCTACCGCGTGTATCTGTAAATGTACAATTTTCTATAATACAATTGTTGTTAATGTTTAAAATATAATCTGCTGCATTAATGAATGTAATATTGACTAATTTCACTTTTGAGTTAATGTTAAATATTTCTGAGTTTTTAAATCCGTCAATTGTTACATTGTTTCCAATAATTGTTATATCCTTGTTTATGTCTAGTTTTTTATCTGCAAAAAGTATAATATTATTAATATTGATTGTTGAATTGTCCTCAGCCAATTCAAGTGCTTTACTTAAAGAATCGATGGAATTGTTCCAAGTGGAATTTGAAGTGTAAACTTCATTTTTGTTGTGGATTATAATATTGTCTTCTCTTAAATTTACAAGTTGCAGGTTTTCCTGATATTGGAAAATCAAATAATTTGATTCAAAACCGCATAAACGTAATTTTAAATTTGTTGTGTAATCTTTTAACGTGTAATTGAATAATGCGGAGAATTTATATGGTGTTTTTTGATCATGCGGACAATCAGTATTTGATATGCTGCTTGATGGAATAATTCCGATTATCTGATTATCCTCTTTTATTGCTAACGGATATTTTTCAAATGTAAACTTGGAACTATAAACTATTCCATCAAATGTAACATTAATTACTGCATTTCCATTTTGCACTTGAGTTACATTGATTTCAAATTGTGAGATTCTAAGTGCAGGCTCCCCATAAAAAAAAGTCCCATATTCGTCAGGGTCATAATCATTAGGATCTCCATCATAATAATTATTGTCTGTTAATGGTTCATCTTCATCTATTTGGGTACTTAATGTATCATTTGCTGTTGTCATTCCCAATTCGTCATTGGTCGTGTTATCTGCTGCTGATATGGCAGGCATCATTAGAACCAATATTAAAATTAGAATGTAATATATTATTCTGCTTTTTTCCTTCATAACATCAACTTTTATTGATTTTTGATAAAATTATCTAAATAAATAATCTCTTATTAATATTAAATTATATTTTAACATTTATATAATTAATGTATATTTTGTTATATGATTTGGTTTGATGGTAGTTTTTAGTATGTTTTAGGCCTGTACGGCACTGTGTTACTATGTTTGATTGATTGTAGCTTGATGAGGAAGCATTTTCCTATTTGTAGGTTTATGTTTAGTTTTTGCTGTTCCTGATTTGTTGGATGTTCTTGTGTAGTGGAGTCCTTGATGTTGAATGTTACTTCAGTGTTTTTCGTGAGATTTTCACTTGCTGTCAATGAATTTGCCATTAGTATTGTGTGACGTTTCTGTAGACTTTTATCATTGATTTGTATGTTGTTTGTTAATTGTTCTGTTTATGAAAAAGGTGGTGCCGTTTAGACAAGTCAGATTTGGAAATTGACTGTGTTGTTCATTTGAGGGACGTGAGACATACATTAATCTAGAATGTAAACTTGGAAGTGAAAGAAATAGAGGAAGGTGCCAAAAACCTATTTAAATTAATAGTTTAATTGAAAAGAATGAAAAGTTAGATTATTCGACATTTCTTGCAGTGCTCACCGGTGGAAAATATGCATACACTCGCCCAGATGGTGTTAAGGCCATTCCAATTGGTTGTTTAAGATAGATACTGAATATATTCCCTTTTGACTATCTTGGTTTATTATATACTGCTGATTGCATGTAAGAAATGTATGTTTACTTTACCAATAGTTTGATGGGGTCGGCTTGATGATTGCTGATTGAATTATGTGTAATGCTTGTTTAGTGTTAGTATCATCAGTTTTACCCCATGTTGTAAGAGGGGACGGGATTTCGTTGGTAAAAAAAATAAGATGTTGTTGAGATAATTAATCTCAACTTAAAACAGTTACTGTGTTTGCTATTTTTGCTCCGTTGTAGCTTGATGTTATGATGTATTTTCCTTTTTGCAGGTTTATGTTTAGTTTTGCTATTCCTGTTTCGTTTGTTGTTCTTGTGTAGAATACTCCGTTGATGTTGAATGTTATTTTTGCGTTTGCCTGTGGTTTTCCTGTTCCGTCGACTAATTTTGCTGTGAATGTATTTGGTGTGCCGTATTTTTTGGTTAGGTCGTTTGCTTTAAAGGAAAAAAATATGAAATTAAAAATTAGGTTGACGGCATTGATACTTTTTTGTAAAATACTTTCATTATCGTATATTTCAATGTCGTCATGGTTATCTATATAAGTTTCAGAATTTATCCTTGTACTGTTTTCATCTACTGCATTAACTGCAGATAATGAAATCAATAATAAAACAAAACTAATAATTAATATTTTTATTCATTTTCATTTTTCCTATCTTATTTTTAAATATTATTAAAATTTAATAAGTGTATTATTTATAAATTATATATTATTTTTTTTCAAGTATATTTATATATTTCATATTACATAATATAATAATGTATTAATAAAATATTATTTATTTTTTTTAAATATTTATTGATACAAAAAATATTTTGTTTAAGTATATTGGTAAATGGGAGAATATTAAAATGAAATCAAATTTTGTTTTTATATTGGCATTATTTATGGTTTTATTGTGCTGTTTTAGTACAGTAAGCGCATCAGAAAATGTTGATGATATTATTGCAGTTTCTGGTGATGTTGCTGTGGATGATGTAATCTCTGAAGTAGATTCTGGGGATGAATCTATTTCTGTTAATGCTGAAGAACAAGTGATTGGTGTGGATAATACTTCTGCATTGATTGCTCAAGAAAATAATGATAGTGAATTAGCAAGTAGTGTGGATTTTGATTCTGCATTGATTGCTCAAGAAAATAATGAACCTCTTTTAGGTTTAAGTACAGATGATGTTTTAGGTGATCGTAATTCTCCTGCACAGTGGGGTCAGGATGGAGCAGATGCTCAAAATACTGCTCAATCTCCATATGATGGTATTGTTTACTTTGCTACAGACAAAACTATTTATGGTACTCCAGAAGATACTACTATCACAGGATTCACAGGTTTAAAAGAAGCTATCGATGCTAATGATGTTGTTAATTTATTTAATAATGTTAATCTGGAAGATGGTGAATCTTCAACATTCAAAAATGGTATTGAAATCAATAAGAATGTTACTATAAATGGTAATAATTATATTGTTAACGGTACTGATTTGGTAAGAATATTCAATATCAAAAACAGTGCTAATGTTGTTTTAAAAGATTTGGTTATTGCTGGCGGTTATGTAGTTAATAATCATGGTGCTGGTGTTTATGTAGATACTGGTAGTTTGACTGTTGAAAATTGTACTTTTATTGATAATGCTGCAATGAATACTGATACTTGGGGAGGAAGTGCAAATGGTGGTGCGATTTATGCTAAAGAAAGAACTGCTGTAAATATTAAAGATTCCTTATTTGAAAGTAATATGGTCACTACTGATCGTTCAGCTATGATACAGTATTTTGCATCTACTCAATATGGTGGTGCTATCTATTGTAATGATTATGTAACTTTGACTGTTACTAATTCTTCTTTCAAAGATAATAAGGCTGATCGTAGTTCTTATAGTTATAGAAATATGTATGGTGGTGCTATTTTCTCTACTGGTGCTAATTCATTAAATACTATTGCTAATTGTACTTTTATAAATAATACTGCAAATGATGGTGTCGGTGCTGTTCATACACGTGTAGCTAATATTACTGGCTGTGTCTTTGATGATAATTATGGTACTAATGATTATCCTGCAGTTTATTATGAAGGTAATGGTAAAGGTAGTGTTTCATATAATGTATTTTTAGATAATACTACTCAAATTAGGGTAAGGAATAATGTTGCTAATGTTGTGGAAGAGTATAACTGGTGGGCTACTAATGAACCTGGTCAATTAGTGCGTATTGAAAATACTAATCAGGTTCCTAATAAGTTTATCATGATGGATGTGACTAATAAAGGTAAGACTGTGAAAGCAGGATTTATGAAGGATTCCAATCGTAAGGACATTCCTAATGTTGAATTATTGCCTGTAAGGGATGCTGTTTTCGTTGGTGATGTTGATAATCTTAATGCTCGAACTACTGGTGGTTTAGCTACTGTTAATTATGTTCAGAGTATCTCTGAAGAAAGCATAATTAATGTTACTATTGATGGTTATACTATAACATATGCTTTAGGAGAAGGTAATATTACTGGTAGTGATGTTATTTCTGTAGAAAGTACTAATGTGGGTAGTAATGGTACAATTACTATTCAATTCACTGGTGATAATGGTCCTGTTGATGGTACGGTGTCTGTTTTATTAAATGATACTGAATACACTGCAAATGTTGTTGATAGCGTAGCTGTTTTTGAAGGTGGTGATGATTTAGATGCAGGTATCTATGATATTTACTATGAATATCTTGGAGGCTCTAAATATGTTGCTACTTTAGAAAAAATCAAAGATGATTCTAAATTTGAAGTTAAAAAGGTTGATGTTGAAATTTTGTTTGTTAATGTACATAATGTGATTACAGTTAATGTTTCACAGGTAAATACTCCAACAGGTACTGTAAATGTAACTGTAGGTGAGATAAGTAAAAATTTATCATTGGAAAATGGTGTTGCTAGTTATAATTTCGGTTCTGACATAACTGAAATTGGAATTTATGATTTAAAAATTATTTATAGTGGTGATTCAAATCATAATAATGCGACTTTAGAAGATACATTTGAAATCACTAAGTCTCCAGTTAATGTCACATTTGAAAATGTTCCTGAGGAAATTACTACTAATATTGGTGAGTATCCAAGATTTGAATTTAATATTACTTGTAATAATGAATCTATAACAACAGGATCCATTTCTTTCGATGTCGGTGAAAGTGGACTTTATACTGAAGGAAGATATAGAAATGGTGCTTGGTATGCTAGATTCCAAACTTGGAATGCAAATCCGGGTGAATTTGAAATAACTTTAAAATATGATGGTGATGGTTATTATCTTCCATACAACACTACTTTTAATATGATTATCCGTCCTACTGTTGTTGCTAAGGCGGTATCAAATGATGATAAAGTCATTGTTGATGTTGTTATTTCTGATGATGAATATTATGATTATAATAGTTTTAATGATTATAGTCCAATTTCTGATGCAGGAGGTAGTTTTAGAGTAATGAATAATAATGAGACTTTAGCTGAAGGTACTATTGAAGGAGGTATTGGTTCTGTAACCTTTAATAATTTGGAACCTGGTAAATATGAGCTTCTCATTGTTTATCTTGGTGATGATAAATATCCTGGTAATAATGGAACGACTAAAATTGTTATTCCTAAAACTTCTCAATGGGGAGTTACCGGTCATGATTACAAAAATTCAGGTAAAAGCAATTATACCAGAAGTGATAATGTTGCAATAATTTGGGCTAATGATGAAATTATTAATTTCACTAAATATTCATTAAGAGATGATTTTGGTAAGTTCTTGCCTAGTTATTCTGTTGTAATTGATTCTGATGGTATTATTTATATTGCTGATGCTGCAAGTGGTTATGCATTATATGAAAATGGTACTGTTATTCATAAAATGGGTGGTGGACTTACTGGTGGTTTAACTTTAATGTATGATTATATTGTTTTAGATCCTGTAACTACGAATACTATGCGTATTTATGACAGTCACACTCTTGAAAATCTCCGTGGTGAAGTTGGTTGGTCTACTTCTTCCAGATTCCCTAATGTTGTGGGTCCTGATGGAAGGGCTTTCATTACTTCTACTTATGGGGACAATATGAATAGTGGTAACTGGATTGTTGTTTTAAATTATGATACAGAAAATAATAATGTCTATGTTGATTGGGATCCGCAGAATTCTGCTTATTATCAAGATTCCATTACTGGTGATGCACATAATAGTGGTTATTCATTGACTAAAGTCATTAATACTCCAGTATTTACTGATGATGGAGTAATGTGGGTTTCAACTGCAGGTAGTTTCGGTGCTGCTGATACTGCTAATAATGGAGCAGTCGTATTCTCCACTTATGTCGGTGTAAGCGGAAGGCCTGTTGTTGATGAAGCAAATATTGTTTACTACTTGGGTGTTGACAATACACTTTATGCTCTAACTTTGGATGGTTATGTATGGAATACTACTGTGAGCGGTAATGTTGGTACTACTTTGGCTGTTGGTGAAGATTACTTGTATGCTGTTAATGCAAACGGTACTTTATATAAATATGCTAAAGATGATGGTGCTGAAAGTATAGTTGCTGATTTAGGCAGTGCAGGTCAATCCATTATTCTTGATGCTAATGATAATGTTTATATTTCAACTGCTAATGGTGATGTTTTCGCATTTGATAGTGAAGACAATGAATTATGGACTATTAACTTAGGCTCAGCAATCCTTGGTCAATTGGCTATGAATGAAAAAGGTATAATCTATGCATTCACTGCTGATACTTTATATGCTATTGGTTTCAGAAATGAAACTGATTTGATTTTTGAAGTGGATGAAAATTTCACTACTTTAGATAATATTACTTTCACTGCTAATATTAACTCTACTATAGTGGATGAAAATATTATATTTACTGTCATGGGTATTGATAATGATTATAAAAATTCATACAATGCTACTATTGACGGTGGTGTAGCTACCTGGGATATCGGTAATTTGCCTAGTGGTAATTATACTGTTACTGCAAGTTATGCTGGAAATACTTATTATACTGAAGCAAGCATTTCACAGGATTTCAAAGTATCTAAAGTTACTCCTGAGTTAAGTGTTAATATCAACAATGCTACAGTATTTGAAAATGCTACTATTACAGTTACATCCTCCAATTGTGAGGGTAATGTTACTGTTAAAGTGGGTGACGATTACACTTATGAAAATGTGGTTATCGGTGAAGAGTTTACTTTGCCTTTATTGCCGATTGGAATATATGATGTTACTGTGACTTATGTGGCTGATGACATATATGCTGAAGCGGTTAATGATACTGAACAATTGGAAATTAGTAAAGTTGATGCTGTAATCATTCCTGATGTTGATGCTGGTTTTACAGATGCTACTGTTACTTTAACTTTCCCTGATGGTGCTGAAGGTACTGTCTACTTGGATGTTGAAGGTATCGGTTATTATGCTGTAATCGAAAATGATGTTGCTGTAATTAATGTCGTTGGTTTGGAAGCTGGTGAAGAATACCCTGCTAGCGTATTTTATACTGGTGATGATAATTATAACAATCAGACATTTGATCTTACGATTAAAACAGAGGACTTATTGGATGCTGAACTTGAATTGACAGTTGATGATACAATCATCAGTGTTTCCATTGATGATGGTGCAACAGGTATGATTATTTTAACTGTTGGTGATATCAGTTTCGTTTATGATGCACAGGAAGTCATTGTTTTAGATGCCAGTGCCTACCTCGGCAACGGTACTTATGATGTCAGTGCAATATATGAAGGTGACGGTATTTATTCAGCTGATGCTGATGAAAATAAGGTAACAATTCCTGAAAAAACATTAGAAGATCCTGAATTGGATGTTAGTGTTGACGGTACTGATGTTACTGTTTCATTGAATGAAAACGCTACAGGTTATGTTGTTGTCAGTGCTGATGGTAAGGATTTATTCTTTGAGTATGATGGCGAACCTGTTGTTGTTGATTTCAGTGATTTAGAGCCTGGTAACTATACTGTTGAGGTTACTTATTCCGGTGATGATGTTTTCGCTTCAGATAATGCTTCTGCTAAATTGTCTGTTCCTGAAGTTGAACTTTTAGACTCTGAACTTAAAGTGGATATTCAAAACACTACTGTAACTGTTTCAATTAATGAAAATGCTACCGGTGATGTTATCATTACTGTCGGCGACATTTCATTCATTCAGGATGCTGATGAATTGGCTCCTATTGATGTAAGTGAATATTTAACTAACGGAACTTATCCTGTAACTGTTAAATACGTCGGTGATGATGTATTCGCTGAAAAAGTATTGATTGGCGGTAAGGTAACTGTTCCTGAAGATCCTGTTGTTGAGCCTAAGGACCCTAACTTGAAAGCAACTGCTCTTAACAGTACTGTTACTGTAACTGTTGATAAGGATGCTACCGGTAATGTTTTGGTTGATGTTGATGGTCAAGGTTATTATGCAGAAATCAAAAACGGTAAGGCTGTCATTGATGTCATCGGTTTGGATGCCGGTACATACAAAGCAAGCGTAATTTATCTTGGTGACGATGTATTTGCATCAGCTAACACTACTGTAAGCGTTACTGTTCCTGAAGATCCTGTTGTTGAGCCTAAGGACCCTAACTTGAAAGCAACTGCTGTTAACAGTACTATTACTGTAACTGTTGATAAGGATGCTACCGGTGATATTTTGGTTGATGTTGATGGTCAAGGTTATTATGCAGAAATCAAAAACGGTAAGGCTGTCATTGATGTCATCGGTTTGGATGCCGGTACATACAAAGCAAGCGTAATTTATCTTGGTGATGATGTATTTGCATCAGCTAACACTACTGTAAGCGTTACTGTTCCTGAAGATCCTGTTGTTGAGCCTAAGGACCCTAACTTGAAAGCTACTGCTCTTAACAGTACTGTTACTGTTACTGTTGATAAGGATGCTACCGGCAATGTTTTGGTTGACGTTGGCGGTCAAGGTTATTATGCAGAAATCGAGGACGGTAAGGCTGTCATTGATGTCATCGGTTTGGATGAAGGTAAATATGATGCTCTTGTAACTTATCTTGGTGATGACACATTTAAAGCTGCTAACGCTGCTGTAAGCATAACTGTGCCTAAGAAAGAAGATCCTCAGCCTGAGCCTGTTGATCCTAAAGCTGACATTAAAGTAAGTAATGAAACTGTCAGTGTTGATTTACCTAAGGATGCTACAGGTTATCTTTTAGTTGATGTTGATGGTCAAGGATACTATGTTCCTGTTAAAGATGGTAAAGCAACTTTAGACTTACCTGAATTGGCTCCTGGAAACCATACCATAACTGTTACATACACTGGTGATAAAAAGTACGATTCAGCAAACGCAACACAAACTATTACTGTTGAAGAGGACATTCATACTGTTGTTGCTGAAAACTTGACTAAAGTTGAAAAGGCACCTGACAGGTTTGAAGCGCTGTTCACTGATGCAAAAGGCAACCCATTGGCTAACACTGATGTAACCTTTGAAATCAACGGACAAAAATACACCAGAACAACTGATGCTAACGGTAAAGCTGGAATGGCTATCAACTTGGTAGCAGGTAATTACACAATTGTTACAAGCAACCCTGTAACCGGACAAAGCGTAACAAACACTATTACTGTATTGCCAAGACTTGAAGGCAGTGACTTGACCAAATACTTCAGAAATGCTTCACAATATCGTGTAAAAGTCTATGATGATAATGGCAATCCTGTTAAAGCTGGTGAAATCGTAACATTCAACATTAACGGTGTGTTCTACAACCGTACAACTGGAAACGACGGTTTTGTCCAATTATCCATTAACTTAAATCCTGGGGATTATATTATCACTGCACAATACAAGGGATGTCAAATAGCAAATAACATCAAGGTCTTACCTATTTTATCTGCTAAGGATTTAACCAAAAAATACGGTGTACCTGGAGCATTTGAAACCAAACTGGTTGACGGTCAGGGTAAAGCATACGCAAATCAAGCTATAACATTCAACATTAACGGTGTGTTATATACTAGAAATACTAACAGTGATGGTATTGCAAAATTAAACATTAACTTAATGCCTGGTCAGTACATTATTACATCTGTATATGGTAATGCAGCAATTTCAAATACTGTAACTGTAACGGCTTAAAATGGGAAGTTTTAATTAACTTCTCACTTTTTCTTTTTTTCATTAGATAACATAATTTAAATTTGCTATTTTTCAACTATCAATTAATTATTATAAAATTAGCATTATTAATTTTAATAGATGCATTAGCAAGCATCAATTTTTTTAATCAAATATTCAATTAAAATTAGTGATTTTTTTTCGCATTATCTCAGTCATTTTTTTCAATGATGGTGGTATAAAATAAAAGAGTGGGATAATTAGCTATATGTGGAAAATATAGCTAATTGAATACATCTTTAAATTTGTCTTTTAAGCCTTTTTCAACGTGTTTAATTTCTTCTCTGCTGATTTCGGCAAATTGATTTAATAATTTCTTTTGTTTGGTGTTTAATTTTTTAGGAACAACAATAGGCAACTGGTTCCAGTTATTGTTTAATATTTTAAAAATGAGGTGTAATATTTGTTATAGCGGATATCTTCCATTTTGTTCATATTTTGTTTTTAACCAAGTTTTAAGCATTTTGTCTGAAATTATGTATTTTTTATTGAAATCATATACAATTATTCCTTTATTTGACAATGAATCGAGATATTTTGAAATTGTTGGTTTAGAATAATTTAATTCATTAAGTAATAATGTCCAGTTTGCTCCATCATTTTCAATAAGAGTAAGTATTATTTCACGTTCTTGAATACTCAATCTTCCCCACACATAAATCCACATTATTGCAAACTGATCAATATTTAGTTTTATATTTTCTAAAATAATATTTTCATCACAAATTTGATTTCCTGGCAGTATTGAGCATAATGAGTTG
>NZ_JAZTXC010000085.1:0-1744 GCF_045636185.1 Methanobrevibacter sp.
TCAAAACAATATAATAAGCAACTGTAATTTTACAAACACTATCTCCCTATTATCCGGAGAAGCCATTTATCTAGATCCCGCACGAAAAAATATCACCGCCAAAAACTTAAACTCCAACGAATTACTCATAATTGACGGACAAAAAACCAATATTGGTGCGGATGCCCTTCTATATACAAATTGGGTTGATATTAGCCCCTTTGAAAATGACAGACAAGTCGACATTATTCCATTATTATATAAAACCATTACTTTAGGTGGAATAAATTATCTGGCAGACAATAAAACATCATATTTCTGCTCCTACAACAGCACTACTGGCGATTTCGTATTGATAACATATACAAATTATGGAGAAATAATGGAAGAATATGCAGGTATTGAATACATCAGACAATTCTCATTCACAAACATAACCGACTTTAACCAAGTTTTCACAGATGCATATCACACAACATACACAACAGCAACTACACAAATCGGAACAGTATATATCAATAATGCTGAAGACTATTCCCAATTATTGTCAAAGAAAAACTTCCCAAAATTCTTTTCAAAAAAGGAAGATGAAACCCGAGAATTAAACATCATATTTACAGATAAATTATCCATCAACTCCAACAGCTGCCTTAATCTGGATGCAACCGGTTGCGACATAATAACCCTCTACGGCAACGACTCATCAATAATGGCAAAAAATGAAGTTAGAAATGAAGACAAATGGATAACTAACACTAAAACCATTTTCATTGCATACAACATCCAAGTAGGCGGATTCAACACCGCAATAGAAAACAAAGGCGGTTTAGTCATCTTAAACAACGTAAAATTACACGACAATAAAATGGACTATATCATAGATCCGGATTGGGGAGCAGCAATACTAAACACAGGATACTGCATATGTAACAACTGCAGTTTCACCAACAATTACTGCTCCAAAGGAGGAGCAATCTTCAACTACGGAACACTGGAACTCAACAACTGCACATTCAAAGGAAACTATGCATATCAGGATGGAGACAATATCTTAAATGTAGGCGAAGGTATTGTCATATATAACGGAAATAAAATAGTCCACGGAAACTACGGCCCAATTATCTATAAAGAAAATGTAGATACCGTATTAAATGACGTACTTATTATTACAGCACAAATAACTGGAATCGTGTTAATTATAGTTGGAACATTTTTCTTAATAGTAGGCCAACCAATAATAGCCGTTTGTTTAATTTCTGCAGGTGCAATTTTAATAGGTGGCACTACTATTTTAAGTTCACTATATTATAATTCAAGAGATGACGTTCTATTTCATGATAAACAGAATTTAACTCCAGAAAATATTACAGCCCCAATTAAAAAAATAGATGAAATCATTTTTAATTAACTTTAGATAATAATACCCCATATTACAACACAGGTGAGTGATACCATTCGAAAGAGACATATATTAATAATATTAATTATTGCTTTTATAAGTATTTCTTGCGCATCAGCAAGTGATAATACAAATATAACGGCAAATTCTGGTTCAGATATCCCCATTAATGATATATCTACGCCAGGTAATTTTGATGACCTGCAAAACGATATTGCAAATCTCAACCCCGGAGATATTTACAATATAAATCAAGATTATATTTTTGATCCCTGCAGTAATCCCGATTATATTGGTCCAAAAATCATTACGCATGAAGGCATATTAATTGCAACAGATAACGTAACTATCAACGGTAACGGCCAC
>NZ_JAZTXC010000086.1:0-4821 GCF_045636185.1 Methanobrevibacter sp.
ATTAGTAAAGAATTTTAGTTAGAGAATAAGACGTGAGTAAAGAATAGTAAAAAAAGTAAATAAAAAAAGGGCACTTAACCCCAATGTTAAGTGCCTTTATACCTAAATATTTAGGTTTTATTTTGTTTTGTGTTTAGAGCCTACCTATTTTAAGGTTAAGGATTCAGGAGTACACTTTTCGAGACATTGTTCACAGAGAGTACAGAATCCAGCAATAGGTAAGTTAACTTTGTATGCTTTGTGTAACATATCGTATGGACATGCGTCAATACATTCTCCACATTCGTCACATTTAGATGGGTTGAAGATGATTCTATCTCTAGATACTACTTCACCATCAATTTCTTTGTCTACATAGTCTAAGATTAATGCATCGTTAGGACATACGTTAGCACATGCACCACATCTTACACACATGGTGAAAGATTGTTCGCCCATATCTTTCTGACGGGAAGGTACTTCCATTCCTCTTTTGGTAACTACTTTTATAGCTTCAGTAGGACATTTTAAAGCACAACCACCATCAAAGAGACATTTTTCTTCGTCCCAACAAATACCTTCAGAAGCACTGAATTTAGATGCTCCATATTCAACATCTAAGTCAATTGCATCTACAGGACATACATTTACACAAAGACCACATGCAGCACATGCTTGTGGAAGATCTACAGTCAAGTCAGATTTAGGAGTGATGAAGCTTCCAGGACAAATGTCAACACAGGAATTACAACCGATACATGCTTCAGCGTCTAAAGTGAATGATTTCATGTTTTTAGTACGTTTAGCAGGGTTTGCATTTTCTGCGATGAAAATTGCGTTCCATGGACAGGATTGTGAACATACACCACATTGGATACATTTGTCTTCATCTACTTCGATAGGTTCTCCGTAAGCAGATAAGGTGATTGCATCAACAGGACATTCAGCTACACATACGCCACATCCTTTACAATCATCAATGTATACTGCTCCTTCTGGTTCAATAACTCTGCTTGCAGGTTCTTTTACTCCAGGAACTCCGATAACGTCTACAGGACAAATGTCCACACATTTTTGACACATTACACAGAATCCTTTGAGGAGTTGAGAATCTTCTGCATCTAATTTAAGAGTTTTGGAAGGACATGCGTCTACACAATCTCCACATTCATCACATTTGGTTTTGTTAAAGATTAATCTAACTTGAGTGTTTCCTTCTTCATCAATAGCTATGTCTTCTACTTGTAAAGCACCGTTAGGGCAGACTTCTGCACATTTAGGTTCTTCGTTACAAGTATCACAGTAAACGATGTGATCGCCTACTTCAATAGCTGCTGTAGGACAAACGCCTTCACATGCTCCACATTTAATACAGCTATTTTCATTGAATACTATCATTTTAACACTCCAAAGTTAGATTTTTTTAATCATATTTCCTTCACTGTCATATACTTCTACAGTAGCTAATCTCATTTGGCTATCCATAGTGTGGGTAGCACAAGATAAACATGGGTCGTGAGCTCTGATAACCATTTCCATTAAGTTGAAGATTTTGTCATCTACTTCTACGCCAGGTTTGATGTAATCTTTAGCTACTTGTTGAATACCCATTTCCATTGCAGGGTTGTTTTGGATAGTTGCTACAATGATGTTTGCTTGGGTAATTAAACCTTCGTCATCAGTTGTGTAGTGGTGGATTAAAGTACCACGAGCAGCTTCTACAATACCTGCACCTTCACCAGCAGTTCTTTCTAATGCTTCTGGGAATTTGTCACCGGATAAGTCTTGTTCTAATGCGTCTACAGCCATTTCAGCAGAAGCTAATAATTCGATTAATCTTGCCCAGTGGAATAATAATGGGTATTGTGCGTAACCGAATCTTTCTCTGAAGTCTTCTAAAGCACCTTGTGCTAAAGGAGCTGCATCAGGCATTTTGTCACAAACGTTAATACGGGATAATGGTGCTACTCTGTAAATACCTTCTGGGTATCCTAATTCTTTAATGTAAGGGAATTTTAACCAGGAGTAAGGTTTTACGTGTTCAGCAACAATGTCTTTGTATTCAAGGTTGTTATATTCAGTGTAAATAGAACCGTCTTTGTCTTTTATTCTTACTACACCGTTGTATACATCCCAGTCACCATTGTTAACAATACCACAGTGACGGGTGTCACCGAAGTAACCTAAGGTTTTGACTAAGTCAATTTTTTCTTCTAAGATAGGTACTGCTAATTCAATGGTAGCTTGTGCTAATTCTACGTTTTCTTTAGCTTTTGCTAATAAGTCAGCTTGAGTTTCTTCATCTAATTCAGTGGAAATACCACCAGGAGTAGAGGAAGTTGGGTGAATTGGACGACCACCAGTTGCAGATACAATATCTAAACCGTTTCTTCTGATTTTAATAGCTTGTAAAGCAACTTCTGGCATATCTTGGATAATTTGGAAAACGTTTCTAGTTTTTCTGGTTCCGTCAGGAATTACTAAATCCGGTGCTGCTAAGAAGTAGAAGTGGAGAGCGTGAGAGTGCATGTAAGATCCCCAGTTCATTAATTCTCTCATTTTGTAAGCAGCAGGTAAGATTTCGTCATCGTCAAATCCGTAGATTTGGTCAACAGCTTTAGCAGCTGCTAAGTGGTGTTGTACATCACAAATACCACAGATTCTAGGTACAATACGAGGTACTTCCTCAGCTGGACGTCCTTGTAAGAATTTTTCGAATCCTCTAAATTCCATAACATGTAATCTAGTGTCTTCTACATTTCCTGCTTCGTCAAGGTGTACAGTAATTTTTGCGTGACCTTCAATACGAGTTACAGGTTCCATAGTAAGTTTTACCATATTATTTTCCTCCTTTTTGCATTTTAGCAGGGACTAAAGCAGCTGGTAAAGTGTAAGTGTAGAAAGTACCTACAATATCATCTAATTGGTCAGCTACTTGTTCAGGGTCTACGGTTTTATCTTCGTTAATACCGTAGTCAGATGCAATCGCAGAAATCATTTTTGCACCTGCATCGTTTACTTTAGCGGTAGGTCCGTAACAACCTCTACATGGGATAGCAATACTTGGGCATTGTGCACCACATAAGGATACGGTTGCAGGTCCCATACATACTAAACCTTGAGCAATTAAACATAAATCATCTTCTGGTTTACCAACTTCAAATTGTCTTTTAATGAAGTCCATAGCGAGACCAGCAGGTGGTTTTTCTCTAGGACATACTTCACAAAGGTTAGTGGTTGGTAATTCAATAGTTCCTCCGTTTAATAAGGTAAGAATAGCTTCAGCTACTACGTCAGATTTTGGAGGGCAACCAGGAATTAATAAGTCTACTTGAATTGCTTCGCCTAATGGTCTTACTCTGCTTTCTAAGGTTGGTACATCTTCGTTAGGAATGATTCCTTCTGGGTTTACAGTACTGCATGAGTTAATGTAACCTTCAGTAGTTAATTCTTCAACAGTGTGTAAGTTACCGAGACCAGGGATACCACCATAAGCAGCACAAGTACCGTATGCAATAACGAGGCCAGCTTTTTCTCTTAACATTTCTGCTAATTCTCTGTTTTCTTCGTTTCTAATTCCACCTTCTACAATGAGTACGTCTAATTCAGGTACTTCATCGTATTTAGTATCACATAATACTGGTGAGAATTCGAATTGTGCTAATTCTAAAACATCTAATAAAGATTCGTGAAAGTCCGCAATGGATAAGTGACAACCGGAACAACCTCCGAGCCACATAGTTCCTACTCTAGCTTTATCTGCCATAAATAATCCTCCATTTAAATTTATCCTTCAGCATCTAATTGTGCTTTTAATGGGGAAGGTCCTAAATCTTTAATTCTGTTTACCATCATTTTTACAGAACTAGCGAATTTTTCTCCTTCAGAAGCAGAAATCCAGTCGTGGTGGACTCTTTCTCTTCCGATTCCCATATCTTCGACTAATTTATAAACTAATCTCATTCTTCTGTCAAGTTTATAGTTACCTGCATCGTAGTGGCAGTCACCCATGTGGCATCCTGCTACGAATACACCATCAGCACCGTCTCTGAATGCTTTCAAAATAAACTGAGGGTCAATTCTTCCAGAACACATTACTCTTATAACACGAATGTTAGGTGGGTATTGCATTCTTGCAGTACCTGCAGTATCTGCTCCACCATAGGAACACCAGTTACAACAAAACATTACAATTTTTATATCTTCAGACATAGAGTTTATCCTCCTCTATTAAAATTTTAGTTTATAGTCCTAAAAAAAATTTAATTTGATCTAAGACTCATCCAACTATTTCAATCTAATAACTTGAACCATATTATCAAATCATAACTAATACAATTCAATCATTTAATACCGATTGAAAATATTAAACTTTATTAAAATTGAAATAATTGAGATATTCAACCTAAATAGTTTTCACTATTTTTAATCTATAAAGATCCAAATCAAAAATCTTAATAGATTACCTTCTTGAATCCAAATCAAAAAATTCAAGAATTCCGTTTTAACTTTAAAAACCAAATCAAAATTTTTAAAGTTATAGATTTCAATCTAATTTCTTTTTTAAAAAAGTTTTTCAAATCTATATTAAAGTATGTTAAGGCATACCTTAATCTCAAATCATCGTACGCTAATGAGCTAGCTCAGCTTAACATTAATGTACTGATTATATATTATATAAAAGATTAAATATAAAGGTTACTTGGAAAGGAAATACACAAGATTTATATACTATAATACTTTTTTAAAAAAAGATATTACAAAGCTTAAAAATTAATTTCAATTTATACGAAATATTATTGAAAAATAACCATTTTTACTAATAAAAATTAAGAAATAACT
>NZ_JAZTXC010000087.1:0-3387 GCF_045636185.1 Methanobrevibacter sp.
AGCTAGATTAACCTTAGACTTCCCAGAAATATCTGAACTTGATATCAACCCAATATTCGTTTACGAAGAAGGTTCAAGTGCTTTAGATATCAAAATCAAATTATAATTTCTCTTAACTGAGAAATTAATCTCTTTTTTTATTTTTTATCATGATTTTTGAATACATAATTAACCTCTAAACGCTGAAAATTTAGATGATGATTTAAATAAAATAACGATTGATTAAAATAACATTTTTAATGAAACATATAAAATAATCAATTGTTAATTAAAAAATAATTGTGACATATTATGAAATATGATTTGACAAACGTTGGCATACATACCAATTTGCAATATGAGTGCATTACTACAACAATTAACTCAAAAAAGGAAAAGAATTCTGCAGCATTTGCATTCATCTACCTTGGAGAAGACAAGGTGATGTGCAGAATCTTTGAAGGATCAAAAAGCCTTGAAAATATCCAGGAAACAAAACAGTATGTTGTCAATATTACACAGGACCCATTAATATTTACTCTTTCAACGATAGACAAGCTTTCGGATGAATATTATACTGATGATGAAGATATTGCCATTCTAAAGGACAGCGGCGCATATCTGATAATTGATGTGGACGAAATAGAAATGAAAACGCCGGAAGATTTTCCAATAAAAAATGATACAAACATATATTTCATTACAGGAACAATTAAGAATTTTATCATAAGGGATGAAAGCGTACAGGCATTCAACAGAGGATTTTCAGGCCTAATCGAGTTACTGGTCAACTGCAGCCGCTACAAAATAGTTGACGGTGAAAAAAGAAAATACTACAAAGACCGCTTAGACGAAAACAGAAGGATAATAGAAAAAGTGTCTGATGAAAAAACCAAAAGGGCTATGGAAATACTCACCAAAGAGTATGAAAAAAACTAATTTTAAAAAAAAATAATAATAGAAAGGAATTATTTTCCTTCCCAGTATAATTTATCGTGTGGAATAGGTTCTTTTAAAAGACCTAACTCTACTTCAACCTGCATGAAAGCATCAACATTAGCTTTGTAAGTATCATTCAATCCTGAGAGGAATGGGAAACTGGCTAAGGATTTTGCTTCAACATCTTCATTGGAAACAATGTCTTTAGGCAATAATTTTACTACAGCACTAGCATTGTCTTTAGCATTATCGTTAATGAATTTAGTAGCATTTTTGTGGATTTCTACGATATCTTTAACTGTATCAGGTTTTTTGTCAATAATATCCTGGGATGCTACAACAACACAACATGGGTGGTTTGGTAAAATTTCCTTGGAAGTCATTAAAACTTTATTTCCATCAGCTTCAGAAGAACTTACAAACGGTTGGAAAGTTACACCAGCATCAATGGTATTTGATTTGATTGCATCGTTAATTGAAGGAGTTTTCATTGCAGATGCATTGACTTTATCCATTGATAATCCATTAGATTTCAAGAGAATGTTTAATAAAACATACTGAATACTTGCTTCCCCAGGAGTTGCAACATTTTTGCCGTTTAAATCAGCAGGAGAATTAATTCCAGAATTGTTGGAAACGATAACTCCACTACCTTCATTTTGAGCAGCAGAAATAATCTTTACAGGAACACCTTTTTCAGCTGATGACAATACTGGAGATATACCGACATAACCAACATCGACTTTTCCACTTGCCATAGCAGTCATTAAGTCCCCACCATTATTAAATTGTACGAGTTCAGTTTCTATACCTTTTTGCTTATATAAACCTTGTTGATCAGCTACAAATAAGGCAGCATCGTGATCAGAAGGTAAATAACCTATAGTTACTTTATTGTCTGAGCTTCCTCCGCCAAAATCAAATAATCCGGCACTAACTACCCCCATTGCAATTAAAGCGATGAAAGCTACAGCTAAAATAATACCTATCTTTTTATTCATTGAATCACCATATTTTTTATAACAATAGTTATATTTTCTCCCACATATAACCAATTGATGGATAGATATGAAAAAAAATAAAGTTGAATCCCTATTCATAGTTATATGTAAAAGGGATATATAAATCTATATGACTTGAAAATTTAGGACTCTTTCACAATTGGGGGCAGGTATCAATTACCTTCCCAGTAAAGCTTTTCATGTGAAATAGGTCCATTTATCAAATTTAAATCAATCATAATATTCATAAATTTGTCAACATTTTCTTTGAAATTACCATCAAAACCATAGACAAATGAAACATTGTCAAAATAATATCCTCTTAATTTGGTATTATTGATATCGTCGATTGGAGTTACATTGATTGCCTCGCCCTTATGGCTGTTAATAAATTTAGTTGCATTTTCATGAATTTGAACAACATTGTGGGCTTCATCAGGATGATTGGAAATGAAATCATCGGATGCTATCAAAACACAATTCGGATGATTCGGAAACAATTCATCTGAGTTAAGCAATATTTTGCTTCCGTTATCCCTATTGATGGTAACATAGGGCTCATAAATTACTGCAGCATCGATCTTATTCTTTTGAATTGACTTGTTCACTGAAGAGCAGGAATGTGAAGTAACATTTAAATCATCGATTGAGATATTATGCTGATTCAAATAATTATCGAACAGCAGGTATTGTACAGAATTCTCACTAGGAGTAACGATTCTTTTGCCATGCAAATCCTGTATGGAATTGATTCCGGAGTGATTGGAAACAACAATACCGCTTCCACCATTCTGAGAGGATGAAATAATCTTGATTGGAACACCCTTGTCAATATAAGTCAATACATGACGTATATCCATATATGCAACATCAACTTCCCCATTGGCCATAGCAGTTATCAATTCACGGTCATCATTATATGGAGTAATATTTACTTCAAATCCCTGTGACTGATACATTCCGCTGGCATTGGCTACAACTAATGCAGCATCGTAGTCACCAGCCAAAAACCCGACTTTAACAATACCATTATCTGGAGCAGTTAAAAAATATGCCCCAACAGCTATTATGGCAATTATAATGAGAACACTGATTGCAATGATTTTTTTATCCATCAACTCACCAATTCATAATATGTTTCTAATGCTATTTAATAATTTTAATTGGGAAAAACAAGCGAAAAATTTGAAGTAATTTAATTGAAAATACGATTAATAATTTTAATAGTAATTAATTTTATTGTAAAATAATTTGTTATATGATTAATATTTTTGATAGTAGAAGAAAGAATAAAATAAATTATTTTCCATATGTACATGAAATAATGAAAAAAAGAAAATTTTAAAAAAAAAATATGAAATAGAAGCTATTAAGCTCCTATTTTAATTGTGTTTGCATGGGTTTCAAACAGATATGTTGAAGTAATTAAATACTCACCAGGCTGCAAATTAATAGAAATACCCGCTTC
>NZ_JAZTXC010000088.1:0-17864 GCF_045636185.1 Methanobrevibacter sp.
GTCAATTAACTTCAAAAATTGAATTTTTAGAAAATAAAATTAAAAATTGTGAATATATTATAGAATCAGACAATCAGTATTTTAATACAATCTTTTTAAATTATACGTTAAAACCTAATAGATTATTGGCTGATGTTCAAACATTGTGTTTGGAATTGTTGTCATTTATTAATAAAGTATGTATAAAATATGATATTAAATGGTGGTTAGATTATGGAACTCTTTTAGGTTCCATAAGACATGAAAACTTTATTCCTTGGGATGATGATATTGATATTGGAATGATGAGGAAAGATTATCATAGGTTTATAGGAATAATTTATGATGAGATTGAGAAAAATAACTTAACTGATTATATTGATGTTGGATATAGGTGGCGGAAATTTAATGGGAAAGATATTAATTCATTTTTACAGTTTTATATGAGGGATGAAAAAATTGGAGAACATCCTCTTTTGGCTGGTGTGGATGTTTTTCCATATGATTTCATGAAAAATTATGATGAAAATACTCTTGGAAATTCATATAATGCATCTAATCGAAATTTTTATCAAATGCTTTGCAGGGGATCTGAATTTTCTGATTTATATATGGGGTTAGATTATTCTGAGGTTATTGATAATTATTATCGAGAATTAAATTTAACATATGATGAAACTGATTATATTATTCCTGGGGTAGAAGGATCTTTTGGATATAATGGAACAAATTTATATGAATTATTTGTTTTAAAATATTCTGATATATTTCCTTTAAAAGAATATGGGTTTAATGAATATGTTTTCCCAGTACCTAATGATAGTCATTACTATCTAAATAGAATTTATGGAAATGATTATATGAAAGTTCCTAAGACTATGAGGACTCATGATAGATTAATGTTACTTAGAAATGTGCCTGATGTTTATAACATGTTGGAAAAAAGAATCCGTATATTGAAAGAAATAAATAAAAATTTCAAGTTTTAATTTTTTTCTGATTGACTATTTCTAATACGGGATATAAAAAAGTAAAAAGACAATAATGGGATAATTTAAATTCAACTATTGATAGAAATATTCTATCTTTGGCTGGCTTTTAATTTCAACTGTAAGTATTGATTGTGGGTTAGTTTCTTCGCCCACTTTTTTATTTTCATTGTTTTAATTTCTTTGCATCGTAAAATATGTCTAATCTGATGGGGATATGCCTTTAATTTTTTTCAATAATTGAGTATTGTCTTGAAAATATTAATATCATATTTATTGATGTTGTATCAAGGATTAAATCATTTTTTTGATTCTCATTTCATTTAAAGAAGAATTTGAAGAAGCTTTTACTAATATTCTTAGGGGAATGGCGACTCAAATATTCATAAACTTAGCATTCTGTTGGATTTCCTCCATCGTTTTTAAGAAAAAAATGTTTTAATGTTTTATTATAATGCATTTTAGACTTTTTATGTCTTTTTAAAAGATATTGCATGATAAGATGTCTTTAATTACTATGCATCAGCAAAATAGATAATTAAATAACTAAATTCTGACTAACAAAATAAAAAATAGTATATATTATTAAAACTAAAATTATTAATTAGATTATATTATGAACAATGGGTGTTTATCTTGAATAATAATTTTGATCTTCTTTTAAAAAAATATTATACTGCTAGAATTGATATTAAAAATCATGGTACTGATAGTAATAATATCATGATTTTGGCTATTAATGATGTAAATTCTGAAATATATCGTCCGGATTGGTTTAATGATTTTACTGGAGCAGGTATTCAAATACATAGTTCTAGTGGGAGTTTAGATTTAAAAATAATATGTATCAATGACGGCGAGTTAAAAATGCATCTTAGAGGTATTGATGTTAGAGATAAATATGGTCAAAGATTTCCCGTATATATTGATTTCATTGATTTTTCCGTTAATGATGAATCCGTTATTGAAGATAGTGAATTAACTTGGCATGATGAACCATATATTTTTTCTAAATCCGTTCGTGATTTAGAAATTGTTAATATTCATATTGAATGGAGGCCATTTACTCATTCTAGTGAATTTAAAGCAGAGAAATCTCCGGATAAGTTTCAAGCTCTTCGTGAAAAATTAGCTATGAGAGAAGACCAACTTAAGTCTATTCCGCAGTTATGTTGTACTGCATTAGGGTATACTGTACTTGATGGAAAAGTAACTTATAGAAATTGGCTCATGTTTCCAACTTCAGTTTTATCAGATTTAGATGGATATTGTGATAATGCATGGTTCACGCGTTTTCTTAAACATAAATTTCCCGATGAAGATTTTAAAATAAATATATTTGGTGTTTATCCCCCTCATGAAAATTTAGCTTATCCTATGGAGGGTAAAAAAGTCTTTTATTCTATAGAAGATTTAAATAATCGGTGCCTTGAAATGACATATCGGTTTGATAAATATGCATTAGATTATGTGGATTTAGCAATGAGTTATGATTTCGTTGATCATCCAAAATATTTAAGATTTCCATATTGGATTTCTAAGCATATTTCTCCAGAATCAACTGAAGAGGATATTGAAAAAAAGATGGATTATTGGAATTCTATTAGTTTTGAAAAATCAAAAGATGTTGCAGTTGTTACATCTCATGATATTTATAAAACTAGATCTTTGATAGCTAATGATATCAATAGGTTTGTTGATATAGTATATGCAAGTACATGGAGAAAAAATACTTCTGAAATGTATACTAAATATAATAATGATAAATTCGCTTTTTTAAGGCAATTTAAATTTTATTTATGTGCAGAAAATATGTTGGTAGATGCTTATGTTACTGAAAAAATATTTGATGCAATTCATTGTGATTGCATTCCATTATATGCTGGTGGAGGAAATTATATGGAGCCTGAAATAATAAATCCAAAAGCAGTACTTAGATGGGATGCAGATAAAAAATTTGGTTGTAATCAAACTGTATTGGAGAGAGCTTATGCAGGACAGCATGCAAATTATCCTCTTACTTGGGTTGTTGATGATGACCGTAATGCTGATACTGTAGAGTTATTTAAAAATCTGTTGACTGATAAAAAAACATATGATGAATTTAAGGATCAGGATAACATATTACCATCTGCTTCGAAACAAATAATAAAAACATTATCTGATTTAGAAAAACATTTTGAACGATTGATTTACAGTTAATTTGTGAATTTTGAGATTTATAATGAGAATGTATTGATTATTACATTATTTGTATATGTACAAAAAATATATTATGGTATTAATTCATATAGATTATTAATTTATGGTGGGTGATATAATGAAAAAAGCTTTAATTACTGGAGTTACTGGACAGGATGGTTCATATCTTGCTGAATTTTTACTAGATAAAGGTTATGAGGTTCATGGAATACTACGACGTAGTTCTTCATTTAACACTGGCAGAATTGAACATTTATATATGAAAGATTTGGTTGAAGATATGCATAAATCTAGGAATTTTCAACTACATTATGGTGATTTAACTGATTCCACTAATGTCATTGCTTTAGTTCAAAAAATTCAGCCTGATGAAATTTATAATTTAGCTGCACAATCTCATGTTAAAGTTTCTTTTGAAACTCCAGAGTATACAGCTCAAATTGATGCTCTCGGAACTTTACGTATTTTGGAAGCAGTCAGATTATTGGGGCTTGAAAATAAAACTAAAATATATCAAGCATCAACTTCTGAATTATATGGTTTGGTTCAAGAGGTCCCTCAAAGTGAAACAACGCCGTTTTATCCTAGAAGTCCGTATGGTGTTGCAAAATTATATGGTTTTTGGATTACTAAAAATTATAGAGAAGCGTATGATATTTTCGCATCAAATGGTATTCTTTTTAATCATGAGTCTCCAAGAAGGGGGGAAACTTTTGTCACTCGTAAAATAACTCTTGCGGCTGCCAGAATTAAATTTGGTCTGCAAAAAAAGCTTTATCTTGGAAATCTCAATGCCAAACGTGATTGGGGTCATGCAAAAGATTATGTTGAATGTATGTGGTTAATATTACAAAATGATAAGCCTGATGATTTTGTTATTGCAACAGGCGAAATGCATACTGTTCGTGAATTCTGTGAATTAGCATTTAAAGAAGTAGGCATTGAATTAAAATGGGAAGGTGAAGGAATTAACGAGAAAGGAATAGACATTGATTCTGGACGAGTTTTAATTGAAGTGGATCCTAAATATTTTAGACCTACTGAGGTTGACCAATTATTGGGAAATCCTAATAAAGCAGTTAAGGAATTAGGCTGGAATCCTACACAAACTCCTTTTGAAACATTAATTAAGGAAATGGTTCAAGAAGACTTAAAAATAGTTAAAAAAGAATTAATGTGAGGATTTACCATGAATTCTAATGATAAAATTTATGTTGCGGGTCATAATGGTATGGTCGGTTCTGCATTAGTCCGTGCACTTAAGAAAAGAGGAAATAACAATCTAATTTTAAAATCTCATAAAGAATTAGATTTAACTATTCAGTCTGATGTAGTTAATTTTTTTAAAGAAGAAAGTCCTGATGTTGTTTTTCTTGCAGCTGCAAAAGTAGGTGGTATTGGGGCTAGTATTTCAGAACCTGTTACTTTTTTAATGGACAATATTATTATTCAGCACAATGTGATTAAATCAGCTTTTGATGTGGGTGTGGAGAAATTGATTTTTTTAGGAAGCGCTTGCATTTATCCTGCACAAGCAGTACAACCTTTAAAAGAAGAATATTTGTTAACGGGTCCATTGGAACCTGATAAAGAAGGTTATGCTTTATCTAAAATTGTAGGATTAAAATCTTGTGAATATTATAATAAACAGTATGGTACTAATTATATTGCTGTTATGCCTCCAAATTTGTATGGTATTAATGATAATTTTGATTTGGAAACGGCACATGTTGTCGCTGCTTTAATTAAAAAAATGCATTTGGCTAAAATTAATGATGAACCTCAAGTTGAAATATGGGGTAGTGGTAATCAATACCGTGAATTAATGTTTGTTGATGATGTTGCTGATGCTACATTATTTGCAGCTGAAAATTATTGTGGTGAATCTTTCATTAATATTGGTGTTGGTGTTGATTATACAATTCGTGAAATTGCTCAAACAATACAAAAAGTTGTAGGTTATGATGGAGAATTATTTTTTAATACTTCTAAACCTGATGGAATATTTAAAAGAATGTTGGATGTTTCTAATTTCAGTGAATTAGGGTGGAAGTCTAAGTTTACATTGGAAGAGGGTTTAAGTTTAACTTATGATTGGTTTTTAGAAAATGAATGTGGGGAGGATTAATTTCATGATTAATTATCCATTGGCTACAGATACTTGGGATAATAATGAATATGATGCTATTAATCGTGTAATTAATTCAAATAGATTTACTATGGGTCCTGAAGTTGAAATGTTTGAAAAGGAATTTGCTGAATATTTTGAAAGTAAATATGCAGTAATGGTCAATTCAGGATCATCAGCAAATTTAATTGCTATTTCTGCTTTAATTTTATCTGATAAATATGATTTAAATAAAGGTGATGAAGTTATTGTTCCCGCAGTATCTTGGGCAACAACATATACGGTACTTCACCAATGTGGATTAAAATTAAGATTCATTGACATTGATTTAGATACATTTAATATGGATTTAAATGAATTAAAAAATGCAATCACTAAAAATACAAAAGCTGTTTTTGCAGTTAATTTATTAGGTAATCCTAATGATTTTGATAAATTATTGAACATCTGTAATGATAATAATTTGATTTTAATTGAAGATAATTGTGAATCAATGGGTGCAAAGTATCATGATAAATACGCAGGTACTTTTGGCGTTTGTGGAACATTTTCAACATTTTATTCACATCATATGGCAACAATGGAAGGAGGAATGATTCTAACAGATGATGATGAATTAAATGACATTATGAAATCTATTAGATCACATGGTTGGACTCGTAATTTAGGTGAAAATAGTTGTTTCAATACTAAAAAAGATAAATTTTATGAAATGTTTAATTTTATATTTCCAGGATATAATGTTAGGCCTGTTGAAATGGAAGCAGCTATAGGTAGGGAGCAATTAAAAAAATTAGATGTGTTCTTAAAAGAACGTAAATCTAATGGAAAATACTTTTTAGATAAATTTTCAATGATAAATTCAATATCTTTACAAAATAATCAAGATGATTCTTCATTTTTTGGATTTCCAATAATATTTGGGGATGATGTTCAACGAAAAGAATTTATAGAATTATGTGATGAAAATAATATTGAATATCGACCTATTGTTGCAGGAAATTTCACAAAAAACAAAGTCATAGAATACTTTGATTATTCAATATATGGGGATTTAAAAAATTCAAATATTCTTCATAATAATGGATTATTCATTGGTAATCATCATTTTGATGTTAAAAAAGATTTGGATGAGATTTATAATTTATTAATTAAACTTGTAGAGGATTAGATTTTTATGGAAACTGTTGGAATGATTTTATGTGGAGGTTTTGGTAAACGTTTAAGGCCAGTTACTGAAACAGTACCAAAACCATTAGTGGAGATTAGTGAAGATTATACAATTCTTGACAAACAACTTTTTGATTTTAAAAATGCTGGTGTTAATGAAGTTTATCTTCTAGCAGGATTTTTACATGAAAAAATTGAAGAAAGGTATGGTGATGAGTATAAAGGTATTAAAATACATTATGTTATTGAAGATGAACCTTTAGGAACTTTAAATGCAATAAGATTAGGTATGGATGCAATTGATGGAGATAAACAATGTCTTATTCGTAATGGTGATATTGTTTCAGATGTTAATTTAAAAGCGATGATAGATTATGGTATGAAATCTTCTTTACCAGTAATTATGTTCGTTACACAAATGCAATCTCCTTATGGTATTGTTGAAATGAACGGTGACCGTTTAGTTTCATTTAAAGAAAAACCAATTCTTGAAGATTATTATATTAATGGAGGAATTTATTTCACAAAATCTAAAATTGATTTTGGTAAATTAACTACTGGAGATATTGAGAAATTATATTTCCCAACTATTGCCAAAGAAAATAGTTTGGGTTATTATAAGGAAAATGGAATTTATTGGATTGCTGTTGATACTTCAAAAGAATTAGAAGCTGTTAAAAAAGAATATGAAAATAAAACAGATAAACCTTGGGGTTATGAAAAAGTATTAATATATACTGAAAAATACTTAACTAAAGAATTATATATTAAAGAAGGATTCCAGACATCTTTCCATTATCATAATGAAAAAGATGAAACCATGTATATTTTGTCTGGTTCAGGATATATTGAGTTTGAAGACCATAAGGAATATTTTTCAAAAAATGATAGTATTCGCATAGAACCTAAAGTGATTCATTCAATTGTCGCAACTGAAAATACTATTTTGCATGAAGTTTCCACTCCTTATCTTGATGATACTATTAGGATGGAGGATTATTATACCCGATAAATAATCAAAGATTTTTAAACATACTCTATTAGTTTTTTTTATAAATTTAAACATGAAGATTTTAATTAGGAGAAATTAGAAATTATGGATATTAAAAATAAAATTTTATCAAAAAGTAATAGTTATATTTATTATAAAGAAAAATATGAAGAATATAAGGAGAAATATGAATCGGTTTTAGAAGAAAATTCTAAATTAAAAGAGGACTATAAATATTCTGATAATATTCGACCTTCAGAATATCAAGCATCTACTTTTTGTGATAGGAGATTTTATGATTATTCTTTTCGTGAAGATTTTCCGGTCAGATTATATGATTTTCTTAAAAATTTTCCAGAAGACTCTAGAAAAAGTGCCATCCAATTATTTTTAAGAGCTAATGCGGCTTATTTATTAAGTAAAGACACATTATTCACTGATGAAGAATTAAAACTTCAAAAGGAATACATTGAATTTTCAAACAAAAATGTTTCAGGTAATGAGATTTGCGGTTTTAAATTCACAGATCAAAATTATAATAAACATTGTTTTATGAATGATTTTACTCAGGAAGATAGGAATTATATTGGAAATAAAGATATTATTGATGCTGGTGCTTATATTGGGGATTCTTCATTAGCATTTTCAAAATTAACTTCATCAAAGGTACATGCTTTCGAACCATTTGAGGATTCGTTTAATAAATTACTTGAGAATATTAAACTTAATGATGTGGACAATATTGTTCCTGTAGAAGCTTCTTTAAGTGACAAGAATGGTGAAGAAAAAATATATCTTTCTGGAAATAATGTTCAAGGGATAACTTCCGATGAATCTTTCAGACATTTTGATAAATCTTTCACTGTTGAAACAATGACTATTGATAAATATGTTCAGGATAATAATCTCAATGTAGGTTTTATTAAAGTTGATGTTGAAGGCACTGAACAAAAATTACTTGAAGGGGCTATTGAAACTATTAAATCTCAAAAACCATTTTTGATTTTGAGTATTTATCATAATCCTGATGATTTTTTTGAAATTAAACCTTGGATTGAAAGATTGGATTTGGATTATAATTTTAAAATATCTAAAGAAAGACCTTGGACATTTTTAGCAGATACTGTTTTAGAATGTAGGCCATATTGAAAAAAATTATAAAGGTTATTTTATAAATTATATAAACGTGATAATATGGAAGTAGTAACAAACACTGAGCAAATTTCATCATTAAAGGATAATAAAATTTTAGGTAATCCCACCATTGAATATTCAAAAATTCAGTTTGCTGGTAAAAATAATATAATATTTTGTGAAAATAATGTTAAAATGTGGGGTTGTGATATAGAATTTAGAGGAAATAATTCCTTAATTTATTTGTCTAATTCTAATGGTTATTGTTTAACTGTTCGTATAGTTCATGATTCTGTTCTTTTCATTGGAAAAAATAATGATTTAATACCTCCAATAGGTATTAATGTCCAGGAACATCAAAATTTAATAATAGGTGATGATTGCAGTATTGGAAGTAATTCTGATATTCGAACTGGTGATGCACATATTATTTATGATCGTGAGAATAAAGCTAGATTAAATATGAGTTCTAGTGTATTCATTGGTGATCATGTGTGGTTAGGTCATAAAATTTATATTGATAAAGGCGTTACTATAGGTTCTGGTGCAATTGTAGAAAATAATTCATATGTTCCATCTAACGCCACACTGAAATCTAATGCTGTTTATTCAGGCAATCCTGTCAGTCTTATAAGAAGTGACGTATTTTTCACAAAAGATTATGTGGCAAATTTCACTAAAGAAGATTCTAAGGATTTCAATACATATAGTAGTAGAATTTTTTTATATGATAATGTTCCTGGTGAAACATTAGACATAAAAAAAGTAGATAATTTATTATCTAATTTTGATGTGGATGAAAAATTGGATTTCATTCAAAAATTATTCGTTCAAAATAAAAAGCATAATAGGTTTTTCATTTAAATCAATTTTGAATATAAAAATAAGGTGTTTTTCAACAAAGTATCTAATACAACATGTTGAAATTCTACTTTTTTTCATTTAATTGTTATCTGTTAATTATTTAATATAAATTAGGATTCATGCATCTAATGAATTAATGAAGAATTGGGAAATTTGATAAATAATTTGGAGTATATATTAGATTAAGCTTAGGTTCAATAAAAAAATAAATTTATTATTTCATAACTTAAATAAGATAATATTTCACATGAAAATAAACTAATAAAAAGGTATAACATGAATTTAATTAAAACTGATGAAAAAAATAATAGAATCTTGAATTATGAGCCACAATTAATTAACAGTGAAATCATTTTTAATGGTGAAAATAATGTTTTAATATGTGAAGAAAATGTGATTCTAAATGGAAGTATTATAAATTTTTATGGAAATAACTCCATTATTTACCTTTCTTCAAATTATAATCATTATAAAATATTTGTAAACATTTTTAATAATTCTGTCTTATTTATAGATGAAAATAATTATTTTGGTTCAAAATTATTTATGATTATTTCTGAAGAAAAAAGCATATTTATTGGAAAAGATTGTATGTTTTCACATGGAATAGGAGTTCGTTTAGCAGACTCTCATTTAATTTATGATGTAGATTCGATGAAAAGAATAAATCTTAGTGAAGATGTATATTTTGGAGATCATGTTTGGATCGGACAAGATGCGCTGATTTTAAAAGGTACACATATTGGTTCAGGAAGTATTATTGGAGCCAGGGCGGTAATAACTAATAAAAAAGTAAAATCCAATTCTATATCTGCAGGGGTCCCTTCAAAAGAGATTAAAAAAAATGTTTTTTTTGATGGAAGAAGTGTCCATAAATTTACTAAAAATGAAACAGAACAATTTATGCAATATTCTTCTGATAAATGGATTTATTCAAATGAAAATGCTAAAACTGGATTTAATAAAATTGAAGAAATTAATAAAATAAATGATATTGATTTAAAAATTGAAAAAATAATTGAACTGAGAAACGATAAAAATAAAAATAGATTTTATATTTAAGTTTTAAATTAAGGTTTTAAGTTTTATCAAATTGATTGCTAATATTAACTTAGTTTAAAATCAATTTTTTTAGTATATTAAAATAAATTTGGTGATATTATGAAATATGATTATTTAATTGTAGGTTCAGGCCTATTTGGCTCTATTTTTGCACATGAGATGACAAAAAAAGGAAAAAAATGTTTAGTAATTGAAAAAAGAGACCATATTGGTGGAAATGTTTACACAGAATTAGAAGAAAATATCAATGTTCATAAATATGGTGCCCATATTTTCCATACTAACAATAAAGAAGTTTGGGAGTATATTAATCAATTTGCTGATTTTAATAGGTATACAAACTCTCCTGTTGCTAATTATAAAGGAGAATTATATAATTTGCCATTTAATATGAATACCTTTTATCAAATGTGGGGTGTTAGGACACCTGAAGAAGCTAAAGCAAAAATTGATGAACAAAAAGCAGAGTCAAATATTGAAAACCCTAAAAACTTAGAAGAACAGGCTATTTCATTAATAGGTAAAGACATTTATGAAAAACTTGTTAAAGGATACACTGAAAAACAATGGGGTAGAAAATGTAGTGAACTTCCATCTTTTATTATAAAAAGGCTTCCTGTACGATACACATTTGATAATAATTACTTTAATGATTTATATCAGGGAATTCCTATTGGTGGGTACACTAAAATCATTGAAAAGATGCTTGATGGTATTGAAGTTAAATTAAATACGGATTTTTTTGATGATAAAGATAAATGGTTAAATATTGCAGATAAAATAATTTTTACAGGAATGATAGACCAATATTATGATTATTGTCATGGAGAACTCGAATACAGAGGTCTAAACTTTGAATTTGAAACTTTGGATATGGAAAACTATCAAGGTAATGCTGTTATTAATTATACTGATGCAGAAACGCCATTTACAAGAATCATTGAACATAAACATTTTGAGTCTTCAGAGTCTTCAAAAACTATTATTACAAGGGAATATCCGAAAACTTGGATGAAAGGTGAAGAAGCATATTATCCACTAAATGATGAAAAAAATTCTGAATTATTTAAGAAATATCAAGAATTGGCAAAAAAAGAAGATAAAGTCATTTTTGGTGGAAGGCTTGGAATGTATCAATATTATGATATGTGGCAGGTTATTGATGAAGCTTTAAAATTAGTTAAAAGTATTAAATAATACTTTTAATCTAATGAATTTTTATGATGTTGCATTTAAAAAATTAAATTTTTTATATAATTAATTATTTATAATTTAAACATAATATAAAAATATATAATTTTCTTGTAATTGAAACGAATCTTGTGGGCTTGTAACAGTATATGGTCTGTGAATGGTAAATAAGATACTATATAATATTAAGAAGAAAAAATTAATAATTAAGAAGAGGTAATTTCATTTCATGAGCATTATTCGTCTATTAAACCAACTGATAATTAAGTTAAAATAATAATTTTTTAAAATAATTAACTGAATTTTAGATGGATTTAATATTATATTGTGGACTGATTACTTCAGATACAGAAAATGGTAATTTAACTATTAAGTGGGAAATTATGAAAATTATTATATTAAACTCAGGGTTAGGTTCTAGATTGGGCAATTTAACTGAAAATGCCCCAAAATCATTAGTCGAAATTAATAGTAATCAAACAATTTTTTCAAGAGCTATTAATATTCTATCAAATTATTCAAAAGATTTTATTATTACAACTGGTTATTTAAATGATGTTTTAATTGATTATACTAAAAATAATTTTCCAGATTTGAATTTTTGTTTTGTCCATAATCCAGTTTATGATAAAACTAATTATATTAAATCAATTGATTTAATTGAAGATATAAATGAGGATATTATTCTGTTACATGGGGATTTAGTATTTTCAAAAGAAGTTGCTGAAAAAGTTATTAATGCTAATAATTCTTCTGTTGTCATTGATTCAAGTATTGAATTGCCAAAAGATGATTTTAAAGCTAAAATTGTTGAAAATAAGGTTAATTGTATTTCTACTACATATTTTGGTTCAGATGCGGTTGCTTGTCAACCTTTTTATAAGTTAAAAAAAGAAGATTGGAAATTGTGGAAAAATAAAATTAGAGAGTTTTGTCAAGATGGAAAAACTGATGTTTATGCAGAAAATGCATTAAATTTATTGCTTAATCAGATTTCTATTTATCCATTAGATGTTTTGGGTGATTTATGTACGGAAATAGATGATAAAGATGATTTAAAAAGAGTTAGGAGAATATTAAAATGAAAACTGTTTATATTGCTATTAGTGCAGACATATTGCATCATGGACACATTAATTTAATTAAAAAAGCTTCAGAATATGGTAATCTAATTGTTGGTGTTTTAACGGATGAAGTTGTAGCTACTTATAAAAGATTTCCCGTTTTGGATTATGAACAGCGCACATTTATAATTAAAAATATTGACGGTGTTTCAGAGGTTGTTCCTCAGGATACTTTAGATTATACCACAAATTTAAAAAAATATATGCCGGATTATGTTTTTCATGGGGATGACTGGAAAGAAGGTGTTCAAAGTAAAATAAGACAAAATGTTATTGATACATTATCTGAATGGGGTGGGGAGTTAATTGAAATACCATATACTGAAGATGTAAGTATTGATCAGATTAATAATATTATTAAAAATGCAGGTTCAGTTCCAGAATCTCGAAGAGGAAAATTAAAGAAATTAATTTCACTCAAGCCAATTGTTCGTACAATGGAGGCACATAATGGTCTTTCTGCATTGGTAGTGGAAAATGCAAAAGTGGTTAAGGATGAAAAAATTAATTCTTTTGATGCTATTTGGATTAGTAGTCTAACAGACAGTACTGCAAAAGGAAAACCAGATATTGAACTTGTAGACATGACCTCAAGAATTAATACAATAAATGAAATAATGGAAGTTTCATCAAAACCAATTATTTTAGATGGGGATACTGGTGGTTTAATCGAACATTTTGTTTTTAATATTAAAACAATTGAGAGAATGGGTGTTTCTGCCATTATTATTGAAGATAAAATTGGATTAAAGAAAAATTCTTTATTTGGTACTGATGTTGTGCAAACCCAAGATTCAATTGAAAACTTCTGTGAAAAAATAAAAGCAGGTAAAAAAGCTTTAATCACTGATGAATTCATGATAATAGCAAGAATTGAAAGTTTAATATTAAAACAAGGTATGGATGATGCAATTAATCGGGCAAAGGCATACATTGGTGCTGGAGCTGATGGAATCATGATTCATAGTAGGGAACAAGATCCTGATGAAATATTTGAATTCTGTGAAAAATTTAATGAATTTGCACCTAATGTTCCTTTAGTCGTTGTTCCAACTTCATTTAATCAAGTATATGAAGAAGAATTTGCTAAAAAAGGAGTTAATATAGTTATTTATGCTAATCATTTAATTAGAAGTGCATATCCATCAATGATGGAAACTGCAACTACTATACTTGAAAATGAAAGATGTAAGGAAGTAGATGATAATTGCTTACCAATAAAAGAGATATTAACTTTAATTCCAGACGAGTGAAAATATGATAAATGTTGAAGAATTTGTCAATTATTTAAAAAATATTAATATAGACTTTTTTACAGGTGTGCCGGATTCACAATTGTCTTCTTTTGCAGATTATGTGGAAGAAAATTGTGGTAATATTATTGCAGCTAATGAAGGTAATGCATTAGCGATAGCTAGCGGGTATAATTTATCTACAGGTAACATACCTTTAGTTTATTTACAGAATTCTGGTTTAGGTAATATTGTTAATCCAGTAACTTCTTTAACTCATAGTGAAGTTTATTCGATTCCTGTTGTTTATTTGGTTGGTTGGAGAGGAGAACCGGGTATTCATGATGAACCACAACACATTAAACAGGGAGCAATCACACTTGACCTATTGGATATGCTGGATATTGAATATACTGTCATCACAAAAGAAACGAAATTTGAAGAATTAGTGGGTGTATTTGAAAATAATTTTATTAATCAGTTAAATAATGGAAATAGTGTTGCTGTTGTTGTTTCTAAAGGTGCTTTTGAAGATTATAAAATTAAAAAAGAGAATAAAAATGTTTTAACAAGAGAAGAAGCTATTCAAACGATTGTTGATTTTTTATCTGATGAAGATATGGTTGTTTCAACTACAGGTAAGTCTTCAAGGGAATTATTTGAATATCGTGAAAAATTAAAACAAGGACATGGCAATGACTTTTTAACTGTAGGATCAATGGGTCACTCATCAAGTATTGCATTGGGTGTTGCATTGAATAATTCTAATAAGAAAATATTTTGTTTTGATGGTGATGGAGCAATATTGATGCACATGGGCTCACTAGCATTAATAGGATCAATGAAACCAAATAATTTCTATCATGTAATGTTTAACAATTCTGCACATGAAAGTGTGGGTGGATTACCAACAATAATGTCGGACATATATATTGATGAAATAGTTTTAGCATGCGGATACAAGAAGGTCTATAATGCTTCAAACATCGATGAATTAAAAAGTATTTTACCACAATTCATTAAAGATAATGGTCCGGTATTTTTAAATATTGATGTTAATTTGGAATCTAGAAAAGACCTTGGGAGGCCAACCACAACACCAATTGAAAATAAAATTGAATTCATGAATAAACTAAGGAGTTAAAAATTATGGATTGGGTTTATAATGTACCAATTAAATTCTTTGAATATGATTTGGATAAATTTAAATGGAGATTAAATAATTTTGGGGAGAAAACTTTATTAATCGCATCAAAAAGAGTCATTAATACATTTGAAATAGATGTTTCTAGATTTGATGTTATTGATGAAAGCATTGCTAATCCAGATATTCATCTTCTTAATAAAATATTGGGTGAAATTTCAAAACCTGATTTAATAATAGCTATTGGTGGTGGAAGTTCAATAGATTTGGCAAAGGCAATATCTGCATTATATGAATATAAAAATATGGATATTTTAGATTTAATAAAAAATAAATTATATTTGGATAATTCCAATCCCATTCCAGTTATTGCAGTTCCAACAACTGCAGGAACAGGTTCTGAGTGTACAAAATGGGCTACAATATGGGATTTTGATGATTGTAAAAAATATTCTATAGATGCTGATTTTTTATATCCTTGTGAATCATGGTTAATTCCTGAATTGACTGTAACAATGGATGAAAATATGACTTTAGCTACTGGACTTGATGCATTAGCACACGCAATGGAATCGTATTGGTCAGTACCCTCAAATAGATATACTCGAGTATTGGCTCGAAATGCTATTTTTATTATCCATAAATATTTACCTTTAGTTTTAAATGATTTGGATAATTTAGACTATAGAAAACAAATGCTTATGGGATCTTTTTTTGCAGGACTCGCATTTTCAAATACGAGAACTACTGCATGTCACTCAATATCTTATCCATTAACAATGATGTATGGTATAAATCATGGTTTTGCTGTAGCAATTACATTATTTGAAGTATTAAAAAGAAACTGGGAATTTGTTAAAGAAAAAGATTTATTTTTAGATTCATTCAAAGCGGATGATTTGGAAGATATTAAACAATGGTTTGATAATATTTCATTAAATAAATTGTCTCTTTCAAATTTTGGTGTAAAAAAAGGAGATATTCCATTAATTGTTAAAGAAGCGACAACTGGTGGAAGAATGGATAATAATCCTATCGTTTTTGATGAATCTGAAATTCAAAATATTCTCTTAAATGTGTTCTGATTTAATTCTAACAACAAATAGGGTGTGTAAAAAATTTAACTGATTTTCATTTTCTCCCAAAAATTTCTTTTTTTCATGTTTAACTTATTTAATTCTATCGTCTTTGTGAGCCTTAATGTGTTATGAAAATCCTTTTTATTTTTTCAGAAAATGTTACTTTGAATAATATTCTGCAAAATTATTTACATTGGGAATTTTCTTATTTTTAGTAGGGTTAAAGATTATTTCAAGTTTTTTAGAGAGTTTTTATGAAATTTTGGTTTATTTTATCCATTTCATCAAATTTTTCATTTAATATAAACAGTTAATATTTGATTATTAAATCAAATTGTCAACAGAAAAAAAATGGTGAGATGAAAAAACTAAAATTCTAACTAACAAGAGGATATTCCCAGTTTTTAATACGAAAAATATTTTAATCAAAAATTTAAATATATATTTACATAAAAATATTTTTTCAGTAGTTGACTAGTTATGGATAAACGTTATTTTTTGATAATTGTAATAATATGTATTTGTGGTGTTAACTTATACATGATTTCGAATGTTTCTGATGTTGTGGGCAGTGCATATGTGGATGTTGGAAATTATACTTTTTCATTACCTGAAGGATTTGTTTTGGAGTCCGATAAAGGTAATCAAGTATCAATTATTAATTATGATACCGATATGCATATTTTTATTTATAGCTCTTCGGGAAATAATGAGACATTTGCCAATAGAATTCAAGCTATTGAAAATAGTAGTGAGTATCAATTATATAGTAATGGTACTGTTCATTGTGGAGATATGGAAATTCCTGCAGCTTTTTATCATAAAGACTCTGAAAATCGATCTACATTCTTTTTTACTGAAGATGGTAATAATTTTAGATTTTTAATTATAGGATTCGATTATAATACACAGAAAGAGGATGTAATTAATATTGTTTCTAATCTTGTAGAATCTGTCCGATTTAATCATAAGTTATCAGGATAAACTGTAAACTTTCACATAATATTTCATGTTTTAAGAAAATATATAACTAAATTTTTAATTTATCTTTTTTCTAATTTTGTAAAATTTGAGTCTGTAAAATTTTATAGGCCTATTTGATTTTAAATTTTTTACAGTTGAAATTTCACTTCGATGGAAATTCGTTCTAATTTTTCTTTAATTTTAATTTTAATGGTTTAAAAATAGTAAATTACTTAAATAAATGAGGACAAATAATATTTTATGACCAAACAAAAGATATTTGCCCTCAATAGTAATATAGACTTTATACAACTTAAACTTTTGGATTTTTCTGACGAAAATATTGATCAAGAAAAAATCATTTCAGAAAGGTTAAATAAAGTACCAAATTTTGAAAATACTAATCAAAAACTATTTTTAGATGAAAATAACACATTTAAATATGATATTCCGATTTGTCCTAATTGTGGTGCCCATAAAATAATTAAAAAAGGTACGATAACAAAAAATAAACAAAATATCAATGGAAAAACCACAGAATTTAAAGAACAGCAGTATCAATGCAAAAAATGTGGAAAAAAATTCGGAATAAAAAATAATCCATTAATTGGA
>NZ_JAZTXC010000089.1:0-8373 GCF_045636185.1 Methanobrevibacter sp.
CTAAAATAAAATCAAATCAAAAAGTTAAAATAAAAATTGGAAAAATACCAATAAATCATTACTGGAAAAAATAATATTTTACAGTAACTAAGTAAAAATTACTTAAATTAGAAAAAAATTAATGAAAGAGGGTAAATTAAAATACCTCTTGAATAATATCCCCATCTGAAATAATTCCAACTAATTTATCACCTTCAACAATAGGTAATTGATTTAAAATTCCAGAACCAGGAATAGCCTCTTTCATTATCTCAATAGCAGTTTCTAAGCTATCATCTGGTGATATTGTAATAACATCCTTAATCATAATTTCTTCTACCTTGGTTCCTAATTCATATTTATCCAATATTAAATTATGACCGACATCAGTTGCAGTAATTATACCAACTAGCTTGCCGTCATCCACAACAGGTAGAGAACTTATTTTATGTTCCATTAACTTTTCAAATGCATATACAACATCAATTTCCGGAGTGGTTGTAATAACATCACGGGTCATTATTTCTGATACTTTCCTTGCTGTCATTTTCTTCACCTCCAAATTGTTCAATAATTGAATTAATCATTAAATCTATAGTATTTCTAAAATCTACATTGTTTATAATAGGAGTGTTATGAATATCTGCCTGAGCGATTAAAAAATCCTGCGTTTTTCTAATGGTCTCAAAATTTTCCATATAATGATCAAGAGACCTTTTTACCCAAGGCTGCCTGCATCTGGCATAAAATCTTTGCTTATGCATTTCTTCATCATCGACAGTTAATGTAATGAGGAGGGCATTGTTCCTATTAATCAAATCCTCACGTATAAATCCCGGGACTATATGAACTCCCTCTATAATAACGCTGATACCCTCTTTTATAGACCTTTCAATAATTGCTTCGATACCAACATTAACAACATCAACATGACTGATAAATCCTTCAATTACTTTATCAACACGGATTGCAGGAGTTCTTATGCTTTCATAAGCATCGAAACTGGATTTATGAACAACAGGATTCAATTCCTTAGAAATAATCTTACGCATTACTTCACGTATCATATCAGTACTTATAATATTCTTCAAACCTAAACGATTAGCAAGTTCTATTGCCATTGAGGAGGTTCCAACACCTGAAGCACCACCTATTAAAATAATCAATGGTTCATTGGATGTTCGGATATCTCTCCATTTCTTATATTTTATAGCAAGATCAGGATTCATGTAATGCAAATAATTTAAAACAAATTCTGATAAATCATAAACAGATATTTCATTGATGTTATTCTCAATAAGTTTACTTTCAATATCTGCAGTAATTTCATATGCTTCGTCTAAACTTAAACTTGAAAGTCTTAATGAACGAGCCAAAACACCTTTTGAAAAAGGCTCTTTATATAAATTACCATCAACATTCATAACAACCCAAATCATAAAATCACACAATAATTTATTCGCTAAAAAAATATTTTTAAATAATGATAAATAAAAGTTGTTATTTAATTTTTGAAAAAAAAAGAAAAAAAGAGATATTATTCATCTAATTGAATAATATTAATGTCATAATTTGAACCGTCAGCAATATCAATTAATACTGCACCGTTATCTTTTAACATGCCCGGATTAGCAACATCAGTAGTTTTACCTATTTTACTGAGGGATTTAGCTTCGTGAATATGTCCGCAAATATTAATTTCCGGTTCAAATTCGTGGATTGATTTTAGAATACCTGAACTTCCAACATGGTCCCCTCCTGCAGTTAAATCTGCATCAGTATTGAATGGTGGGGCATGGGTTACAAGAATTCTAACTTTAGGAACGTCCTTATTGTAAACATAATCATAATTTGCCATTAATTCAAAAACATCACCATATATTTTTAAATCATCGATTTCACCAGGAGTATTGAATGGTGTAGGATTGGATCCCCCATATCCAAACAGGATTGCATCCCCATATCCAATAATTTCATTATGTAAACAGAATGCTCCGGATTCGCCGATAGCATTGCAAATTCCTGCAGGGTCACAATTTCCAGGAATTGCTATTACATCACAATCATATTCAAATATCTTACTGATGAATTCGCCGACAAATTCCAAAGGTCCGAAATTTGTAATATCACCAGTTATTATGACTAAATCAATATCATTATTATCTAAATATTTATATAAATTTTCGTTATCTTCGCCATGAACATCACTAATAGCTAAAATTTTCATATTATCTCCTCATTATCCTCTAAAAAGAAAGAACCCATTTCTTTTAAACCAATTTGTAAATCAGGTTTATCTCCATGAAGTGAAACAGTAACATCATCATCAAATTCTATAATGAGACCATGCCATTCAGCAATTTCTTGAACTCTCTCTTCAGCCAATGGAACTTTTAAATTTATTCTTCCAGTAGTTAATCCTGGAGGAGTATTTACTAAAAAAGTGGAACGGGATTTTGGAAATTCAAACATTTCTTCACCTTTCATAGCCCTTTTAAACAAATCGAGCCAGAATTCCGTATACTCTTCTCCTTCTTCTTCTGCAATTGATAATATTGTTCCTTGTATAGTACTTAAAGACATTTCTGCTTGTGCAAAACCATTAATTAAATCAGGATGGGTAGGATCCCTTTTATATGAATTAATAGATGACCTGATTAATCCCATCTCAGGATTAATTCCCTGAGGAATTTCATATCCTCTCTCACTTAAATCTGAAATTAGATTATAAAGAACTAACCAATTCTGTTCAGAAGGTAAACTCATAAGTGTCCACCTATAATTTTTAAAGTAGTATGGTTAATTTTAGCATCTGCTTCTTTTAATTCTTTTTCAATTTCTCTAGTATTTTTATATGAATCTAAGAACAATACATGATGAGTTGAAGTTCCAGCGATATTTAAAATAGCCAATTCATCATCAGGTTTGAGTTCTCTTTTATCAATAGTTGCTTTGAATTGAACATAAGGTTCGTATTCTTCTGGAAGATCTTCATATTTAAATATTCCATCTAAAGTTGCTACAAACATATTCATTACCTCATAATTTATATAACATTTTACTCTTTATGTTATTTAATATATAAAATTAATTAAAAATTATTCGTATCTTATCAAACAAAATGAAATTTTAAAAAAAAATTGTTACTTTTAAGTAACAATAACTCCGAAATGTGTTTTCAATGCCTAAAAAATAAAAAAGAATAAGGAAATTAATCCTTAAACTTATTTAGCATTTTCACCTAAAGCTTTAGCTAAAGCAGGTGCAGCATCGATTTTTTGTGCATCTAAAGTTAATTCTTCAGCACTTAATCCCATTGCTAAACCGTATAATTGAGCTAAGTGGAATACAGGAATTGCAAAGTCAGTTCCGTATCTTTCGTTAACTTCAGTTTGGCCTTGGTCAAATTGCATGTGACAGAATGGACATACATCGATAATAGCATCTACGCCAGCTTCAGTCATGTGGTCTAGTTTTTCTTTAGTGAAACTTGCAGTTACATCTAAATCTCTAGCTCTTAAACCTCCACCAGCACCACAGCACATCATTTTGTCTTTGTATTCGACAGATTTTGCACCGGTGATTTCTACAAGGTCATCTAAAATAGCTGGGTTTTCAGCTTGATCTTCAATACCAATTTCAGCAGTAGGTTTTAAGAAGTGGCATCCGTAGTGGACTGCAACATTTAAATCTAAAGGTTTTTCGATGAGGGATGCTAATTTTTCGTATCCAACGTCATCTCTTAAGATTTGTGCTAAATGTTTAACGTTAGTAGTACCTTTGAATTCTTTACCGATTTCAGCTAAGTTAGCATTAATTTTAGCTCTTTTATCTTCATCATCTTTTAACATGTGGTTAGCTTCAAATAATGAACCGAAACATCCGTTACATTCGGTCATGATGTCAGCGCCCATATCTTCTGCAAGAGTTAAGTTACGTGCAGCAATAGTAGCCCAGGTTTCTTCATCGAAAGAACCGAATACACCAGGAGCAGGACAACAGGAAGCTCCATCCATATCTTTTAATTCAATATCTAATGCGTCAAATAATATACGGGTTGCTTTTTCAATACCAGGATAACGGTTAGGCATGATACAACCTAAGAAATATGCGATTTCCATACTAATACTCTCCTAAATTAAATTATTCTTTTAATCCGCCGGTTGCTTCATCGAAACCGATTAATTCATCAAATGCGGTAATTTTACATAATTTTTGTACTTCTTCTAATGCTCCAGCATCAGCGTGAGTAGTTGCAGGTACTTCGGAAAGACCGATTTTGGTTCTTAATGCTTTTGCAGCATCATTGATAGGTACTGCATGTCCTGTGTTAATTACAAATACACCAGTCATTTTGTGTGGTTTTGCCATGTATCCAGCGTGAGCAGCAACATTACGTGCTTTTTTAATAATTTCCACAATTTTTACGCTTCTAGGACATCTTTCTTGGCAAGTGTAACAGGTAGTACACATCCATAATGCGTCGTCAGTGATTACATCTTCTTTTAATCCGAGTAAACATTTTCTGACAATTTGTCTTACTTTATAAGGAGTTCTTCTTCCTGAAGGACATCCTCCACCACAAGTACCACATTGGAAACAGTGTTTAACTGTATCAATTCCAGCATCAATAAACTCAGCAGTAAATTCTGGGTCACGATTTGCATCTGTTAATAATTCTTTATCAGTCAATAAAGTCATATTATCTCTCTTTTTATCTTTTTGATCATTTTCTTCGTCTTCAGCTTTCTCAGCTGTTTCGACTTCATCATCAGTGTTATCATCTTCCTCATCTGAAGAAGTATTTTCTTCAACATCTAAAGATTTTTCCACAGAGGCTTCTTCTACCTCAGGAATTTCTTCATCAACAGAAGGTTCATCTTCTTCTATTATAGGAAGAGCTTCGTCAACACTTTCTTCCTCAATTGATTGGACATCTTTCTTGAATTTTAATTCTATTGTTTTGGTTTCTGGGTCTTTTGAAATACTAACCTCACGTGATACGGTTGTCTTAGTTCCAGAAACAATAGGATCATTAAAATCAGAAGATGATCCGTCGACATCATTAGAGACTTTCTCTTTGATGTCTTTTTCTTCCATATCCTTTTCTTCTTTGAATAAGGATTTAAGACGATTTATAATAGACATTGAAAACACACCTCGGATTTTCATTGGAATATTTCCTCTAATCCTTAATTATAATTTATCAGAAAATCCTATATAAAGGTTACTAAATTTTTTAGAAGTGTAATCAAAAAGGTTACACTTAAGAATTTATTTAGGAAAACCTAAAATTTAAAATATTAATAGAATAATATACAAAAGAATATCCATAGAAAAAAGGAAGAATTAGATGATAAAAAAATTTGAAATCAAATCACATGACGGACCTGGAAGAATCGGAAAACTGGATGGTACAAAAACCCCAAGATTATTTTACGAAAATGATATAAAAATTTCACCGTCCCAAGGTTCAGCACATAATATTGATAAGGAAATAGCAAGATTTAATCTAAATGAAACACTGAAACTTGCCCGTGAAAATGTTGACGAATGTGATGCTGCCGCAATTCAAGGATCAAAATATATTGACTTAAGAATTGAATGCCTGAAACAACTTGAAGAAATAGGCTATAATATATTTATCATCGCAAATGGAGACGAACTCCTAACAAACCCCAGAGAACTGGTCGACACTGTTGTTAATTTAAGAAAAAATGCGCATCCTTCAAGTATGTTAATATTTACTTTTGCAGAAAGTTCATTCATGCCCATCTTAACATACATGGGAATTGACGGATTTTTGGCTGATGCAAGTAACTATTACAGTTATTTAAATGTTTTGCAAACTCCAACAAAGGCATATGACTTGAATACATACAGATTATTTGATGAAATAACACAGGAAGAACTTGAAGAAAAAAATAGAGAATGCCTGGAATTTGTCATCAGTGAAATACAGGCACATATGGAAAATAATTCACTAAGAAATCTGGTCGAAGAGCGCTCAACCACATCTCCTCAAAACGTTTCAACATTAAAAATATTGGATAAGAAATATATGGATTTTATTTTAGAATACAATCAATTATTCTAATTTAAATGAAGAAATCAAATCATCATACTCTTTTATGATTTCTGAAGAATAGTCGGCTGTCCTCAATTCAAAAATATAGATGTTGCCATCTTCTATGAATACATATGTATGGATATCAAATGTAATATCTGGAGTTTTGATATTTCCATGTAGCCTGATTGCATCCATTGAAGCTATTTCAGTAAAAACTGACTCTAAAATCACACCACCATCATCCACAATGCAATTTTCCATAAATTCCTTGTAATTTTCCAAATCAGTTTGGGTTGGAAATGCAACTACATTCAAAAGATTTGATTCACCTTTAGATAATGTGGCAATGCAATCCGGATTGGAAAAAGTATCTGCTTTTTCAACATCCCAAGTGTCCAGATATTCAAAACTGACATTGCCTGACTGAAAAAGTTTAGCATCCATTTATTCTTCCCCTTGTGATGAATTGTTATCAGCAGCCTCAGAATTATCATCCTCATTAGAAGAATCAACATTAATAGCTTCAGAATTATCATCTTTTGAAGAATTAATATCAATAGTTTCAGGAGATTCCCCTTCTTCTAAGGTGTCAATATATTTGGAAAATGGTTCCGGAAGCTTAGGCATTACTTCTTTTAATATTTCTCCAGCATCCAATTCCAATGCCTGACCGGAAAGCAATTGTTCAACATTAAAGTCAAAGTCAAAAGGTTTAAGCAAATCTTCAGTAGGTACTCTCAAATTAATTTTTTTCTTGTTGAGTATCATTTTAATTGTGCTTGTGTTTCTAATCTGTTCGTTCATGTCATCAATAGTGCTATTTATATCATATGCTATAGCTTTATTCTTCTCATTTACATCTTTTCGGGCTTTTGAAATGGATTTTTCCAAACCGCTTACCAGTTCGGCATTTCTTTTATTAATATTATCTCTGGCTTCATCTATGACGACATTAATGGCATTCAATATTGACTTATTTAACTCAACATTATAAGCAAGAATCATTTTATTTTTATAATCGAGTTCCTTGAAAATAGCGACCCTCTCTTCATCTACACTAACAAGTTTCTTATTCAACTCATAAATTTCATCTTTGGCCTTAACCAATTCTTCCTTGTCAGACAACTGATCCTTCAGTGACCCGACATCATCGAAAAAAGAACTCTTTAAGGTATCAAGTTGACTTTCCAATTCAGCTATTTTAGCATCTTTTTCAGCCAAAAGCTCTTCATTCACAGCAGAATTACTATCGATTAATTTTTCATATTCGTCCTTAGGAATAACTTTAACTAATTGGTTATCTTCAAAAGGGTCTTCTTTTTTAAGGCTAACCTGTTTTTGTTTAGATTCCTTTTCAACAGAATTGCCATCTTTATCCTTGCTCGTATACTTTTTAGTATAGACCCTAACGGTTCTAAATTCTTCGTCATCCATTTCCAAACACCTACTTAATTATATCTAGATTGCTTATAATTTAAATAGTTTATCTAAAAATGTTTAAAAAAATAATATTTGAGGAGATTAATTGATTAATTTCACTTCTCCTCATTTTCAATCCACAACATCATAGCTTCTTCAATAGCTTTCGAATACCAACCCTTGGTGAACAATAACTTAGAAGAGGCTAATTTACGAAAATACATGTCCAAGTCATTATTGACATTAATTGTAACTCTTCTATTTTTTGTCATAGTTAATTATTAGTATACTTCTAGTAAATAAATTAATCAGTGTTATTCGGGCTTATTTTCATACTTTAATTATAATAATAATCCTTAAAGGTAAAATTGAATGAAAATAAAACTTTTTGATTGAAGTATTGGCAATGAATAGTGAAAAAATAACTAATAAGTAATCCATGATTTCAAAGACATAGCATCAAAATCAATTTCCACCATAATCTTATTGAAAATAACAAGCATAATTTGATCCAAAAAGGGATAATTCGCATCGTTGAGCTTCAATGTTTCTTTCATTTTCTTCTTTTTGATTAATCTAATGTATTTTATGCCAAAATACAATTTTTCAAAATTTTCCTCAAAAAAATTTTTTGAAAAAATTTATATATGATGAAAACATAATACTAAACGATGTGAATTAATATTCATTTCTACAATGGACATAAATCAACCATTTTATAATCTCCAAAATTAGTTCATTGTATAATAAACCATGAAGTAGAAAATAATAATCTACTTCTTCTTCCCCCTTTTATTTAAAATTATACGAAATCCATTGCTTAAACATCTCAGAACTATTTTTAAAGAACACTAATAAAAAAATATGAATTTATTGAAAATTAAAAAAATAAAAATTAATTTAAA
>NZ_JAZTXC010000090.1:0-23945 GCF_045636185.1 Methanobrevibacter sp.
TCCATATGTCTTTTTATAAGCCCTTGCAATAGCTAAAGCAATATATTCATCTTCACTTAACATTAAAAGATTATCAGTATCAAAAGACACATCCATTCTAAAAGAATAATCTTTAGGATTACCTTCAATTAAAGAATCATCCAATAAATTATTTATTTGAGTCCAATGTTGTTTTTCTTCATCAGAAATATCATTAGCTAAAGATTTAACATCTTCCACCCAGGATTTATACGGATAAGGTCTTAAAAGACTATTTTGACTATCGTCGTTATATAGATAAGTTAAATCATCTATCAAAATACTCCAACTTACACCATCCACAATTAAATGATGAATAACGAATACCAGATAATCCTCATCACCATAATGGACTAAAGATATTTTTATCAATTCGTTTTCAATATCAATAGAATCTTTAGATTCTTTAATGATCATTTTTATGGTTTTATTGAAATTGTTTGTGTCATATTCATTGATTTCACAAACCTGCTCATTCAATGGATGTATTTCTTGAACAATATTGTTATCTTCATGTCTGTAAGTTGCCCTTAGCATGTCATGAATATCAGATAATTTATTGAATGCTGATTGCAATCGATTTAAATCTAATTTTATTTTAGATTTTAGGACAAACTCCTGCGTAAAATCATTACGGTTTACATCATCAAAGTAATAGCTTTGTATAGGCAACAAATCAACTTTTCCTTCAGTAGGAATATATGAAATTTTATCAATTTTTTCTATATTCTGAGCAATTAAATAAGGAGTTTTATAATTCAATATGTCCCTTGCAGTACATGAAATATTATTTTTTTCAAGCAATGAAACAACACGAATTGCAGTGATAGAATTTCCACCGAGACGGACAAAGTCATCATATAAACCAATGCCTTTTTGATTAAATGCAACTTCAAAGGAATTGACAATCTGCTTTTCAATTTCATTCGTTGGAGCAACATATTCCACATCCAAATTAAGATTGTCAACTTTAGGCAAAGCACGTTTATCCACTTTACCATTAACGGTTAACGGAATCGTATCTAATTTAACAACAAACGAAGGAATCATATAAGGAGGCTTATATTTTCTCACATGATTTTGAATATAATCTACAATGTCACCTTCTTCAAATTCATCTGATACAACCACATATGCCACCAATTCATTATTTTCGTTATCTTTAAAAGATTGAACAGTTACATCTTCAATAAAGTCTAATTTTCGAATCACACTTTCAATTTCAGATAGTTCTACACGATTTCCACGAATTTTAATCTGATTATCCTGACGATTAACAATAGCTATAGATCCGTCAGGCAGTAATCTTACCATATCGCCAGTATGATATAATACATTATAATCCTCACTTTCATCAAATGGATTAATGACAAATGATTCATTTGTTTCCTTTTCACGATTTAAATACCCATCAGCAATTTGATATCCTGAAAGACATAATTCTCCAACAGCACCAACAGGAACCTGTCTACCATCAGCATCCAAAATATATGCTTTAGAATTAAAATTCAACATACCAATTGATGACGGGTCGATTTTATCTGAATTTTTAATTGAAGAAATAAATGCAAAAGTCTCTGTTGGTCCAAAAGCGTCAACTAAACAGTAATCTGCAGGATTTTTGAATTCACCTAACTTTTCACCACCCACAGTTAAAACCTTCAAGGAATTGTTTTCAACAGTATTCATGAAAATTTTACCAACTTGAGTAGTTAACATTGTATGAGTAACACCCTGTGAAATGAAATATTTATTTAGTTCATTTATATTTAAACGAATATTTTCCGGAACAATAGATAAGCATGATCCGGCATAGATACTTTGACATATTGCCTGAGATGCAGCATCAAATCCAATTGTTGCAAATAATCCATAAACATCATCATTATTCAATCCACATTTATCCACGTAATTAGTCACTAAATTAAGAATAGCTTTTCTTGTAATTTTAACACCTTTAGGAGTGCCTGTGGTACCGCTAGTATATAGAATACAAGCCAAATCGCCATAAATAACAGGCAACTTGGATATGTTTCCAATTTCATCATCCATAATATCTGAAATATTTAAAATTACACAATCAGAGGATAACTTTTTAGCCCTTTCATATGTTTTATCATTAGCAATAACAATTTTAGAAGAGCTATCCTTTAAAATAAACTTTAAACTAGCGTCGGGTAAACTATCATCCAACGGAACATAAACTCCACCACATGAGAGGATACTTAAAACAGAAAACATATATAATTCTGATCTTTCAACTAAAAATGCAATCCTGTCCTGTTGCTCAATGCCCAAATCAATTAATTTCTTACTTATTTTATCAATAATATAAGCTCCTTCACCATAGCTATAATGAGTGTCATTGTAGGATACCAGCTTGTTTTTAGGATACTTTGAAAGATTTTCATTGAATGCATCCAAAACATCATTATACACGAGATTTTTTTCCATTTGATTATAACTATCCAATAAAGATAGATCTGATTGAGTAGTGTATACAATATCAGATAATTCAGTTGCATTCATTATTTCTTTTAAAATTAATTTATAAGAGTTACAAAAACTTTCAATGAGTTCTTTTGAGAATTTATCTGAATAGAATATTTTTATCCCCAGTTTGTTGTCTTTTAAATCAAAGATATGAAATGACATGTCTCCATGCATATCATGTTTTAATTCTTCAGCACTGTAACCAAATTTTCCTTCTTTAAATGTGTTAGAAAAGATATCGTGAGAATATTGGAATAAAATATTAGAATTTAAATCATATTCATTAGCCAAAATACGGAAAGGATACAGATCATACTTCATGACGCCATTAATCAAACTGCGAGAATAATGCATAAATGAATCTATATTTTGATTAGTGCAGTCAAAGATTAGTGGTAGTGTACGAACATACATTCCAACGGATTGAGATAAATCAATGTGTCCTCTACCATTTTCAATTAGATCAAATGATACTTTTGAAGAACCTGTAAACCTGGATAAAGTATAAGCAAATACAGTAGTGAAAAACTGATTAAGAGTAACTTGCTTTTCATTCAGAAATGAATTCAAATTTTCATTATCAATAGCTATCTCATCAATATATTCACCATCATCTGAATCATCATTGGCAACGGATGCCAATAAGTCATATGTCTCATCATAATCAGCCAGCATTTCATCAAAGAATTTTTCTGCATTGTCCATATAATCCTGATTGATGTTAGTTTCTTCAAATGATATTTGTCTTAAAATACCATCATCAATTGAATTTACTTTTGAACCCTGTAAAATTTTAAAAAATGTCTCTGAAAGAATATTGGCAGAAGTACCATCAAAAATTAGATGATGACAATCAATACATAATACTGTCGAATCTCCATTGTTTACTATCAAAAATCTAGATAGATACTTATTCAATTCAAAAGGTTGGACAAATTCATCAATATCACCAACCAATCCTTCTTTGATTTCAGGATTGGCATCAAAACTAAAGTATGAAACACCATTATCATTAACGACACGTGCAGACAAAACAGGATAAACATCAAATAAACTTTTTATTGCATTTTTTATTTCATCAACAGAATAAGAATAATTAAATTCTATTTTAAATGGATTATTATATTCTGTTTTTGTTTCATTAACCATTTCATCAGAATAGACATTTAATTGAGACTCAGATAAAGGACATAAATCATCAAATGTATATTTAACATCAATTGTTGAGTGAATATCCAAATCATATTTAATTTTGTTTGAAATATTTGCAGGACTTCCCAGTTCAATTATTTCATTGGATGATAAAGTAACTCCTGTTTTTTCTTTCAATAACATTTGCAGATTCATTGCTGATAAAGAGTTTCCTCCCAACTCCACAAAATCACTATCTATCAAAACAACATCCTGATTTAAAACTTCTTTAAAAGCATCAATAACAATATAAAGAGTGTCATCTTCAATATGACTGCCATAATTTTGATTTTTCAACATTTCTTTTAATGCAATTTTATCAATTTTACCATTAACATTTAAAGGAATCTTTTCTAATTCAATAAATAATGAAGGAATCATATAATAAGGTAATTCCATTTTTAAAACATTTTTTACATCATTTATATCTACTTCATCATTGGTTGTGTAAAATGCAATGAGATTATCATGGTCCACATCAAGATAAATCTCAGAAATTTCCTTGAATTTTTTCATAATAGTTAAAATCTCACCTGATTCTATCCTAAATCCTCTAACTGATAATTGATTATCTTCACGGCCAATAATTTCAATTTCACCATCAAAATTATAAAAACCTATATCTCCCGTACGATACATCTTTTTATTATCACAGTAAGGGTCATCGACAAAGACTTCACTGGTTAAATCAGGCTCGTTATAATATCCAGGACTTATATATTCACCGGAAATACATATTTCTCCCGGAACTCCTATAGGCATTTGATTATAATTTTCATCCAGAATATGAACTTCCAAATTTGCGATTGGCCTACCGATTGGAACATCATCACTGCCCATATCATTTAAATCATAAAATTTTATAATTCCAACAATTATCTCAGTTGTACCATAAAAATTGATTAATCTGGTATGTCTCTCAATTTTACTTAATTTATCTACTTTTGAACCCGCTAAAACCAAATAATCTAATTTTAAATCTTCATTTTCATAAATAGGAATCCCCACAGATGGAGGTAAGACTAAATGTTTCATAGGATGCTCTTTAAGGGCTTTAATTAACAATAAAATATCTTTTTGCTCGCGTTCATTGAAAATTCTACAGCAACATCCATGGATCAATGAAGCAAAAATCAGATATGATGCGATAAAACTAAAGCTAAGGAAACATCCAATAACATCATTCGGAGAAATATCAAAAAGATTTTTTATTAAAGGATATAAGTTAGAAATTTGTTTATTTGAAACCATAACTCCCTTTGGAACATTAGTTGTTCCTGAAGTAAACATAATAGAAAATAAATCATTACCCTTAGGGATTATGTCCACCTCGACTTCATCACCATAGTTCAAATCTTCAATAAGTATTGTATCAATATTAAAATTATTTGAATTTGCAACATCACTTGTTGTAATAATATTTTCTATCTGTGCAATATTTATCATATATTCTATACGATGAATAGGCAATAAAAGGTCAATTGGAATAAAAACAGCACCAAGTTTATTCAATGCCAATACTACTTCAGGAAAATGATAATCACGAGGAAGCATTAAAGCAACATGATTTCCGAAACCAATACCATAATTCTCATGTAAGTCATTAGCAATTGAATTACTTGATTTTTCTAAATCTCCATAAGAAACCTTATTTACACCATCATCAATAGCTATTGTATCCGGTTGATTTAAGGCATTCCTGCGGAAAATTTTAGCAAATACTTCATCTTCATCAAATTCAATTTCTTTTCCTTTACTAAAATCTGAAAGTAAATTTTTTTCATTAGGTGAAAGAATATTAATGTCTTTTAAAAGCTGATTAGGACAATTCGTTGCATTTTTTATCAGAAACTCAATATTTTCCGCCATATGATTCATGTAAACATCTGAAAAAACATCTGCATTATAAACTAAATTTAATGAATTTTCATAAATATTTAATGTTAAAACAGAATTTTCACTGTTTAATACAGTCACATCTTCCGGTAATCCTGTAAAATCATAAATACCATATGAGGAAAATATATTCTTCAAATAATTATCAATATCTACTTTTGTATTTTCAGTTGCAACTTTGTAAACTTTCTTAATTTCCTTTAAATAATCAATGAATGAATAATCTTTAAAATATTTAATTTTTAAATATGTGTTTTTATCGAATAATCCGAAGTTATTGGATACAACAGTTTTTAAAATAGAACCCTGAGTTCTATCAATCTTAGACAAATATAGTGCAAAAATTGCTGTAAAGAAATTAAATTTAGAAATATCATGCTCATTTAAAAATTTAGTGGTCGTTTCATTATCGAATGAAATTTCAATATTTTTATAATTATCTGATTTAAATTTATAGAATTTTACATAATGACCCGCATCTGAAAAATGATTATTCCAAAAATCAGAATCTCTTTTAAAATCAGACGAAGATAAATAACTATTTACATCATCATAATATCCAAAAAAATCATTTTTAACTAAATTATCATTTGGATTATTAAAAATTTCATAAAATTTGTTTATTGAAGTATAATCAAAAATTAAATGATGGATATTTGCTAAAATAGTTAATTTTTCATTATTCTTTAAAACCAAAAATTTGTATAACTGTGTATTAATAACATTATCAAACTTGAAATTAAAAAATGAATCAATTTCATTATTAATGTCATTACCATTCCAATTAGAAACATCTTTTAATTTATAAATTTTTTCATTTTTAGAATAAAAAGGTTTTAAATCTTCATCAAAACATATATTCAATAAAGATTCGATTTTTTTAAAAATATCTCCCAATAAATCATTCTTTACTGACACATTTTTAATTAAAAATTTAATTTCATTATTCATTTTACCACATCAGATTATTCATACTATATATTTAGATTAATTATTATAAAATTATTATTATACAAATATATACAAAATTAAATCTTTAATGAAAATAATTTAGAAAAATGAAAAAATATGAAAAATACTAATTAAAATTTTTCAGACAAATATTTTCCTGTCAAACTGTTTTTGGAATTAATTACATCACTCAAACTTCCTGTTGCCAATATTTCACCACCATTCAATTCATCATCAATTCCGATATCAATGATATAATCTGCATTGGCTATTAAGTCCAGATCATGCTCAATTACAACAATCGTTGCTCCATTATCTATCAGATTATCAAAAACGTCTATCATGACCTTTACATCCAATGGATGAAGACCAATTGTCGGCTCATCAAATATGAAAACAGAATTTTTTTGTGACTTTCCAATTTCAGAAGCCAGTTTAAGCCTTTGGGCTTCACCACCGGAAAGACTTGGAGTAGCTTCCCCTAATGTCAGATAACCCAATCCCAAATCGGAAAGCTTCTGTAATTTGGAAGTTACCTTTTTAAGTTCAAACAGCTCTTCCAAAGCTTCATCAACTGTCAGTGACATGATATCTGCAAGAGACAGACCATTGAATTTAGTTTTTTCAATGTTTTCATTATACCTTGAGCCGTCACAGTCAGGACAGGTCATTTCCACATCAGGCAGGAACTGCACATCCATATTTACACTTCCCGTACCATTGCAGGTTCCGCACCTTAATTTTCCCGTATTGTATGAAAAATCGGCAGTTTTATATTCATCTGACAGTTTAGAGAATTCCCTCCTTAAATCGTCCAGCACTTTTGAATATGTTCCAACAGTGCTTCTTACATTTTTTCCTATCGGAACACTGTCAATAAGCTCAATTTTTTTAATGTCGCTACAATCAATATCACTTACATCTTCAGGCAAATCCTCGCCGTTAATCTGAGATTTGACACCAGGATACAATGCTTCCAAAAGAAGGGTTGTTTTACCGCTTCCGGAAACTCCACTTACAACAGTCAGTTTGCCTTTTGGAATTTGAACATTCATTGCCTTTACATTGTGTATTTTACGGGTTTTAATTTCAATAGCCCCATTTTCAAAGATTTCACCAGATTTATTTCTTATGACAACATTTTCGGAATTTGTCAAAAACGGCGCTATCTGCGATGATTTGCTTGCCTTGATTTCATCCAAGGAACCTTTTGAAATAATGTTTCCTCCGTCGGCTCCTGCAGTCGGACCCAGTTCAATCATATAGTCAGCAATGTTCAATATTTTAGTGTCATGGTCGACCAGAATAATTGAATTTCCATCATCAATCAGCCGTTTAATTACAGTAATTAATCCTTCAACATTATTTGGGTGAAGACCAATTGACGGTTCGTCCAAAACATATAACACTCCAGTCGTATGGTTTCTTAAGGTTTTCGCAAGCTGAACTCTTTGTAGTTCACCTGTTGAGAGAGTATTTGAAGGTCGGTCAAGTGAAATATAACTTAAACCCAAATCAAGGAGTATGCCTGCATTGTCCATGAATTCTTCAATGATTGCTTCAGCCATTTGTCCAACTTCATCAGGCAAATCAGAAATGACTTCAGGAAGCCATGAAACCAACTGCTGAAGGTTCATTTCACATGTTTGTGATAATGTCAAGCCTCCAAAAAGAGTCTGATTTGCTCTAGAGTTTAGTCGAGTCCCCTCACATTCATCACATACTTTAGTAGTTAAAAATTTGTTGATTTTATTTAATCCTTTTTCAGTTTTAGCCTTTTTTAGAGCTTCTTCAATAGCTTTATGGGCATTTCTATACTCGGCATTCAGTTCAAATAACTTGCCGTTTTTAGAAGGAATATTGATATACCTTTTTACTGCAGGACCATTATAAACAATATCCTTTTCTTTATCTGTCAAATCCTTAAACGGAACATCCAACCTGACGCCAAGCTCTCCGGCTACATGATACATCCATGATATGCCAAACTGGTTCCATGCATCAACTGCACCTTCCTCCAGGGTTTTAGTCTCATCAGATATTAGTTTGGTGCTGTCTACATCCCGCACTATCCCAGTTCCACTGCAGGAAGGACATGCACCGTCTGAGTTGAATGCATATTCCTCAGCGCCCAATCCGTAAAATTCTTCACCACATTGATGACATTTCAAAGGAAGTTCACGGGCCACATTTAATGTTGGCTCCTGCAAATGCCCATTTGGACAAAAATAGCTGCCGCATCTTGAATACAATAATCTTAAAGAATTTAAAAGTTCTGTTGAAGTTCCAAAAGTGGATCTTATACTTGGAATATTAGGCCTCTGATTCAGTGCAAGAGCTGCCGGAACATACTGGATTAAGTCAACCTTGGCCTTTTCAACCTGAGAAATTCTTCTTCGGGTATATGTTGAAAGAGCATCCAGATATCTCCTTGAACCTTCAGAATACAATACTCCCAAAGCCAGTGAAGATTTGCCCGAGCCTGAAACTCCACTGATAGCCACAATCTTTCCAAGAGGAATATCAACATCAATATTTTTTAAATTATGAACTTTAGCCCCTCTGACAATTATCATATCCTTGTACATATTAAAATATATGAATGTTAAAAATAATATAATTTAGTAAATCAAATAAATGAAAATTCCTAGAAAAAATTAATTGATTTCATTAAAGAGGATACTATGAACGGCAACTATATGACAACAAACAGATTAGAAGCATTTTATGATGCGATAATCGCAATAATTGTAACAGTATTAGTTTTAGAATTACCACAACCTGCCACAGCATCACTTCAATCTATTTTAGCACTTAAAACATCTTATTTTGCTTATCTGATAAGTTTTTTAGTTTGTACAAACATCTGGCAGTATCATCATATAATTTACAATAATGTTGAAAGAATTAATTCAAAGGTAATCTGGCAGAATATACTGCTGCTGTTGATTATTTCCCTAATTCCCTATTTAACGACATTTGTTGCTGATAACCCATTTTCATTACTTGCCGAAATATTATACGGTTTGAATTTTATCATGGTTAATATCATACTATTCTGGATGGCAAAAACACTGCTTGAGATTAATCCGGATCAGGAATATCTATCAAATGCCCTGGACATTAAAAATGCGTTGGTTATTCCATCCATAATTTTTATTTTGGGTTTGATAATTGCCTTTTTAGGTTATCCGTTTGCAATCAGCATCTGCTGTTTGATAACCGTTATACGATCAATCATCTATTCATTGAAAAATTAAATTTTATAATAAATTCACAATATTTCATCTATCGTTTTATTTAATTTTTCCCTTATTATTTTTACACATTCTTCGGCTTCATCATCTAATCTGAAAGGGTCCTTTGCAGATACTTCAAAGTCATCTAAAATTTCATTAACTGCAATCGTTTCAGCTACATCAATTCCCTTATTTTTCAAAATTTTGTTTACGCATCCGTTAGGACATCCGTTTACGGCAACTATAGGATACTTTTTAAGCATTTCATCATTTTTTCCTTCGATATCCGCTGAAGTTGAACCCATGCAAATGGATATTACATTTTCATTTTCGCTTCTGCAGTCTCCAACCGCTACGCGTGATACCAAACCATTTGGACTCATGCCGTTGCACGGTGCCAATGCAATTTTATCTGCCATAAATTAGCCTCCATTATTAATTTATGTCATTACTACTTAAAAAACCCACAAGAAAAAACAAAATATATTTCAATTGATACACAATATAAGACATTTATATATAATAATAGCACTTTTAGGTATTAAAATTTTCTAAACTCTTTTTTTAAATAAGAGTATATTTTTATAGTTTATTGATAAAATATTGAATATAATGAAAAAATTTAATTGAACATTAACATTTTGTACAATTCCAATTAAAAAATTATTAAGACAAATATTTGGAAAAAAATGTAGGGAGAATTTATTATTTCCAAAAATCATTTAAATCAAAGACACAAAAAACACAGATTTAGAAGAAGAGCAGATAGGGCAATTAAAAAAAGACCCCCATGGAAGGAATATAATCTACATTTTATTGTGTTGATTTTAGTTATTATTTCAATGGCTATTGGAATTATAGATATTCAAATTACAGACACCATCAGTTTCTTACTTTTGCCATTAACATATTCTTTAGTTATTGGACTGATTCTTTATTTGGCGAAACCTGTTAAATGGGTAGGTCCTGAACAGGCTAAAGTAGCTGAGGGAGTTATGATTTTACTTATTAGTATTTTAATATCAAAATTAGCTATTTCAATCGGTCAGTCAATTGATATTATTTTTCATGTAGGTCCTGCTTTGATTTTACAGATATTTGGTGATTTAGGTACCCTTATAGCACTGCCTGTTGCTTTACTTTTAGGTTTTAGAAGAGAAGTTATAGGTATGACAAGTTCCATTTGTCGTGAACCTAATCTTTCAATTGTTATTGACAAATTTGGATTTAAATCTCCCGAAGCACATGGAGTTTTAGCCATTTATGTCATAGGATCCATCATCGGTACTCCTTTTATTAGCTTTTTAGCAAGCATAAGTGTTTCACTCATACCACTGCACCCCTATGCATATGCAATGGCATCCGGTGTCGGAAGTGCAAGTATGAATGCTGCGGCATTAGTTCCATTGGTGCATATGTACCCGTCTATGGCTACTCAATTGGAAGCTTTTGCAGGATGCAGTAATATTCTTTCATTCTGTTTAGGTATTTATATGTGTATTTTTATTTCATTGCCTCTTGCAGAAAAATTGTATACATGGTTATCCCCAATTTTAGGTAAAGGCAAAGCACAGATTGAATATGATGAGGAATATGTTCCTGATGAATCAATTGATGATGATTCTATAGACAAATTAAATTTCGGTAAAGTTAAAAGATGGATTTCCTTGCTTTTTGCATTTTCAGTCATAGCTACTGTTGGAAATGTCATAGGTTATCATACTTCATTCGTTGACTCATTTATCGGGATGGTTATTATTTCATTAGTTGCCTTTATTGGTATGTGTCTTGAAAGGATTTTTCCAGTTCATATTCCATCAATCATCTATATCAGTTTAATTGGTTTGTTTATTGCCGTTCCGGGAGTTCCAACATCTGGTTTTGTTACTCATTATGTTTCTCAAATTGAGATAACTACAATCTGTACTGCATTCTTAGGTTATGTTGGTATTTCAATAGGAAAAGATTGGGAAGATTTTAAAAAGATTGGTTGGAGAGGAATCATTGTTGCTTTAATTGTAATTGCCGGAACTTACCTCTGTTCTGCAACTATTGCAAACATGCTCCTATTTATAACCGGTACAATTTAATTACCAATCCTTATCTTTTTATTCATTTTAATATTATAAATTAATACTAAAATTATTTTTCAATTTTTTCATAACGAGGAAAAATCACCCTTTGACAACATTTGACATCCAAAAATAGTTCCGTCAGACCTGCAAATCATCCTAATTTTTGAACCTCCCCACCGTCTACATTGCAGAGATGTTCAATGAATTATTCAAGACAATCATATTTTCTAAAAAATATGAATTAAAGAAAATGTTAATAATGACTATCAATATAATTTTAATTGTAACAACATTATTTTTTTAAAGGAAAATGTGATTATGATTCATGTGAACAGATTAATAATAAACATCATAACATCTTTAAGAATATTATTCGGAGTTTTATTTTTACTCTGTGTTCAATTTGAATTTGGCACAATATATTTAATCCTCATATTTATATTAACTGTAATTTCCGATGTTTGCGATGGATGGCTTTCAAGAAAATACAATCTTTCATCTGAGGAGGGTGCTATATTTGATGTGATTTGTGATTTTATTTTCATTATAATTTCCACATGGGCACTGGTTTTGAAGGAACTGATTCCTGCATGGTTTTTAATGGTAATTATCTTAAAACTAATTGAATTTTTCAAAACTTCAGATAAAAAACTAGTCTATGAAAAATTCGGCCATTATGTTGTTTTGATGTTTTATACATTTCCAATAGTCGCCATCCTAATAAATGACCGTTACATAGTTTGGATATTGACCATTTTCATTACAATTTGCGCAGTCATATCCTCTATGATTAGGATTTATAGAAAATTTTATTAATTATCCTTATTATATATAATATTTGATTTTATGATTTCGCTTAGAAAAATAAACACGTTATTAATAATTATCATTGTAGTAATGCTTTTAAATCATGCCGTGTTATCCATATTGTATTTGTATGGTGTTATAAGCTATTCACCTAATTTTCAAATAACCGGCAGACGCCTGTTTTACCCAGTAGTTGCACATATAATTATCAGTCTGTATCTCTACTTCAAGGATAAGTCAAGAGGCGTAAACAGGTATCCGAATCTAATTTCCGATACAAACCAGCAGATGATTTCAGGAATCATGATAATAGTTTTTGCAACCCTGCATATCTTGGGATACTCATTCAATCCCCTGGGCGGACAAAGCACATTTCATTTTAACCTATATCATTTTATAGTTGACAATATGCTGTTTATTTCAATAGCTATGCATTTAAGAGTTTCAATCCCTAAATTCATGATATCTTTCGGATTTCTTGATAAACCCAATGCATATTTGGATTTTAAAAGAAAGGTGAATTGGGCGGTAGCGGCCATTTTAATTTTCCTGATTCTCGGTGAAGTAATGTATTATATAGGAGGCGCATTATGGTAGAAATTATCGTAGTTGGAGCGGGAATTGCAGGTTTAACCGCATCAATAAAGGCCTGCGATAATGGTGCAAATGTTTCACTCATATCACCGGATTATTCTGAACGTACACAATCTGTAATGGCAATGGGTGGAATAAATGCTGCATTGAATACGAAAGGTGAAGATGACTCAACAGACCAGCATTTCGCAGATACAATGAATGGAGGATGTGGAATCAATAACGAAAAGGCAGTAAAAATGCTAACAGATGATGCACCGCAAATTATTGCTTGGCTTGAAAGACTAGGAACAAGTTTTTCCCGTGATGAGAACGGCAATGTTGATGTGAGAAACTTCGGAGGTCAGAAGAAGAAAAGAACAGCATTTGCAGATTCCAGTACAGGCAAACAGATTGTATCTGCCCTTATAAATTCATGCCGTAAAAGAGAATCCGAAGGTAAAATAAAGCGTTTTGTCGGATACAGATTTTTATCACTGATTTTTACCGATGAAAATGAATGCTGTGGCATTAACTGTATACATGAGGATAGCGAGGAAATAAAATCCTTTTTCGCAGATGCAGTCATCATAGCTACCGGAGGATATAATGAACTCTTTGGAAGGATACTCGGATCAACACAGAATGACGGTTTTACTACTGCAAAACTATTCACTGAAGGCGTTACCTTAGCCAATCTTGAAATGGTTCAGTACCATCCAACCAGTGTTAAAACTCCTCAAAAAAGAATGCTTATATCTGAAGCCGCACGGGGCGAAGGTGGAAGACTTTTTGTAATGAAAGACGGCAAACCATGGTATTTCATGAAGGATTTATATCCTGAACTAGCAGACCTGATGCCAAGAGATGTCGTTTCAAGAAGCATTTTCAAAGTTTCAGACGGCGGCAAAAAAGAAGTTTTCCTTGATTTAACATATTTGGACGAATATACTGTTAAAGTCAAACTGGATGAGGTATATGACATCTGTGAAAAATATTTGGATTTGGATCCTTTGAAATCCCCTATTCCAATATTTCCTGCAGTCCATTATTTCATGGGCGGAATCCAGACCGATGAAAATCACAAAACCAACATCAAGGGATTATATGCTGCGGGAGAATGCTCATGCCAGTACCATGGTGCAAACAGATTGGGTGGAAATTCACTTTTGGGAGCCATTCACGGAGGATGGATTTCTGCAGAGAATGCTGTTCTGGAAAAACCAAAAGGAAATGTTATTAATAATATCCATGAAGAATTAAAATCATTTAATTCATATGAACCAAAGGAAAAATCTCTTTCAGATACTTTAAGTGAAATTTCACATATCATGAACGAATCCATGGGAATTTATAGAAATAAAGACGATTTAATAACCGCACTTGACAGACTGGATAATCTGGATACGAATGTCAATGCAAAATATTACGATTATATTAAAGTGAATCTGTTGATTATCCTTTCAAAGGCCAGCATAATGTCAGCACTGGCCAGAAAAGAATCAAGAGGAGCTCATCAGAGAGTCGATTATCCACAAAGCGATGACAACTATAAAAAATCAATGTGCGCAATCTATGATAATGGGGAGATAGTGATAGAATGAAAGTAAAGATTAAAATTGGTGATGATTATCAAATTTTCGACTATGACGGCGACTTAAACATATCCGTCATCACTTTGCTTGAAAAATTGGATAATCCCCTAGAATTTTCATGCAGCTGTCTTCAGGGAGTTTGCGGTGCATGTGCAATGGTTATCAATTCAGAGCCTAAACTTGCATGTAAAACCTTTTTAAATGAGGAAAATATGGTTGCAGAATACAATCAAATTACCATTGAGCCACTGTCCAAATTTCCATTAATCAAAGATTTGAAAGTCGACAGGTCAGTTCTTTTTGATGCAATGAAAGATTGTGAGCTATGGCTGGAAAGTGATTCTGAATATAATCCGAAAGATTTGGATTTTGAATATGAAATGTCATTATGCCTAATGTGCGGATGCTGTACAGAAGTCTGTCCAAATTATAAATTAGGGGATTTTGTAGGAGCACAGGTTGCAGTTGCTGCATCGAAGCTAGTCAATCAGGAAAGCGATAAAGAGCACTTGAAAAGCATGAAAAACAATTATAAAAAAAGGTTTTTTTCACACTGCGTTAAATCAACATCCTGTGAGGATGTCTGTCCAATGGAAATTCCAACCCAAAGGGCAATTTCAAAGATGAATAGAAAATCAGTATGGAGAATCTGGCAATTACTGAATCTTGATTGAAAAGCAAAACAACATTGTCTGTGCATTATCAAGTTCATTGACTTCCTTTAAACCATCATATTCCAACATCACCAATCAACAATGCATTTTTATAATGAAAAATTCATTAACTGACTGATTTAACATTAGATGGCATTGATGCCACATTATCCTTAAATACAAATTTTTATCTAGATTAATATATGAAAATGAATGTTAATAATAAAACAGTTAGTATGACCACATTTCTGGCAGCCTTGTTTGCCATATGTTCCGGTCTTGCAATTGGAAATCTCTATTGGGCTCAACCGTTATTGGTTGAGATTACAAACGCTTTTGGACTTTCACCTGCCAGTGGCGGACTGCTGGTTACTGCAACTCAAATCGGGTATGCATTAGGAATTTTCTTTATAGTGCCACTAGGAGATTTTGTACGCAGAAAAAGGTTAATTGCCATTGTAATGATTTTATCAGTTGTTACTTTACTTGGATGTGCCTTATCCCCTTCATTTATAATATTGTCATTATCTTTGTTCAGCATGGGTATTGTAACCATTTCCGGACAAATCATATTGCCATTGGCCGGGGATTTGAGTAGCCCAGAACAGAGAGGCCATATCGTTGGAATTGTGGCATCCGGAATAACCACAGGAATTTTATTTTCAAGATTTATAAGCGGCATCCTTGCAGGATTGTGGGGCTGGAGATCAGTATACTTCATTGCAGCTGCATTGAATTTGATTATGGTTTTAGTCATGATTTATGTTTTGCCAGACATTCCAAGAAAAAACCAACTTAAATCATATAAAGGACTTTTATTTAGTGTATTTACCACTTTTAAAAGACATAATACATTATTTAGGATTTTACTGCATAGCGGACTGCTGTTCGGTTTGGTCTTCAATATATTCTGGACTTCTCTTACATTCCTGTTGTCCGGTGAGCCTTTTAATTACACTACATTCCAGATCGGATTGGTTAGTCTAGCGGGTCTTGTTTCTGCAGTATGTGGATTGTACTTTGGAAAATTACAGGACAAAGGTTTGAGCGTACCTGCTTTGGGAGCATTTATAGTCATTATACTCATATCCATGATTTGTGGTTTTGTATTTTCAGATTCAATAATAGCTCTTGTAATTATTGCAGCAGTATTTTCAATAGGAGTACAGGGAATAACCGTTTTATCACAGGCCAGATTATTTGCACTATCAAATGAGGAGCGCAGCAGGTTGAATACCGTTTTTGTTGTTAACAATTTCATTTTTGGTGCCATAGGCAGTGCATTGGCATCATTTTTATGGTCCATTGGCGGATGGTCATATGTCATGATAGGTACAATTTCAATTTCAGTGATTGGCTTAATTGTTTGGATATCTTCAAGAGGACCATTCAATAATGTGGATAATGCATATTAACAGTGGCATTGGTGCCACAAAAATGCTTTATATGCCAAATTTAAATTAATTAATAGAAATATGGAGGTAATTAATATGCCAGTAATAAGTTTTGATTTTGTAGAATTAGAAAAAGAACAAAAAGAGATTTTAGCTAAAGAATTTTCCGAATCCGCTTCCAGAGTAACAGGTTTACCTATTGACATGTTCTATGTATTGTTCAATGAAAGAAAAGCGGACAATGTAGGTGTTGGCGGAGTCCTCTTAAGCAACCAGGAATAATTCTTTTTATTCCTGACTTATTTTAAATCTAAAATTTCAAGATACATTTCTTTCAATTCTTCTTTTTCATGGTCATTGTAGTGCTCGTTGTCCTTATCATTATTTAAAGCAAACAATAAAAGTTCATAAAATACCTTATTCAGTGAATGTCCCTTTTCAGTCAAATGATATGTTATGTCATTGCTTTCTTCAAGTCTTTTGATTAACCCATTGTTTTCCATGGTTTTCAGACATCTTGTAAGGGATTTGTTGTCTAATGTTTTCCTGTTGGTTTGAAATTCATTGAAATGGGTTTTTCCCAAAAATAAATCCCTTAAAATATGCAAGGTCCATTTGTTGCTTATGTCCTTGATTGCATCTTCAACAGGATTTCTTTCGTATTTTTTCTCATAATACTTTACTTTCTTTGGATCCATAGTAATAAATTAGTTTTTTCTAATTATTATATCTGAAGTAAACACATTATTTTCATGTTTTAGACAAGTTTAAAATCATTACCCAATAATTAATAAATAACAAAGACAAAATTAACATCAGTAAGGTGAAAAATATGAATCCAATTAGTATTGATAGCAATAAATGTATTGTTTGTTCAAAGTGTATTAATGACTGTCCCAACGCATACCTCTTTTTAGAAAATGATGAAATTCAAACGAACCAGAAAGGATGTATGGAATGCGGCCATTGTTACGCAATATGTCCGCAAGGCGCAATAACCATGACCAATTATGATATTGCTGATGAAGAAGTTGTTTTAATGAGTGAAATTGACTCCGAAACATTACTCAAAGCAATGAAAAGCCGACGTACAATCAGAAAATTCAAACCTGATTTAGTCGAAGATGAAAAAATAGAAAAAATCCTTGAAGCCGGACGATACTCACCTACCGGAGCAAACAAGCAGATGGTATCATATACAATACTTGGATCCAGACAAAAAGAAGCAGAAGAAATATGCTTAAACATGTTCAGAAAAGGCAAAAAATTCGGATCTGCTTTTGCAAGCTATTTAAAGAGAATAGAAATTGATGATGATTTCTTTTTTAAAGGAGCACCATTAGTAATCGTTGTTGCAAGTAAAAGTACAGTTGATGGTGGTCTTGCAAGCTCATATATGGAAATTATGGCTGAAAGTCTAGGGCTTGGAGTATTATACAGCGGATTTTTTGTAATGTGCAGTAAAATGAGCCGCAAACTTAAAAAGTTACTTGAACTGGAAAAGGGCTATGATGTGATTACATGCATGGTAATAGGATATCCTGATGTGAAATATCAAAGAATTGCACCACGTAAGGATTTGAAAGTGAAAAAACTTTAAAAAATATAAATAGTAGAAAGAGATTTGAATATTTCTAGAAAATGCCTGTCAAACCTGCCAGAAGTAAAAACTGGTTAAATATAGAAGAAAGAATTTAAGATTGCACTAAAATATACGATGATGAATTGTTCAATTAGTGTAACATTAAAAAAATTTATATGGCTAAATTTAAACTTATAAATATGACAAATGATGATAAAATACCAGATTATATAACTTTTCCAAAAACTTTTGAGAACTATAGATGGTACAAACCCATAATTGTCTTTATATTAAGCAGCATAATAATGCTCATTCTCCAATTAATACTTGTAGGTTCTTCTTATGCAACATTAGGAGTAGAATTTATAAAGGATATTTTTGGTGGAGGCATTAATGCACTAAACAACCCAACAGGAATATTTTTAACAGATTTGATTATCATCATATTTATTCCTGCACTATATATTACTTCAAAAATTGTTAAGGACAGACCATTTTCTTCTTATTCATCTTCACGTGGAGGATGGAATTTCAAACTCTATTTAAAAGCATTAATAATTCCATTAATATTGTATATAATCTATGAACTCATAGATACCTATATTAACGGAGCAAATGGTACATTTCAATTCTCACTACCGATTTTTATTGTTATTTTAATTAGCATACCTCTCCAATGTATTGCAGAAGAATACATGTTTAGAGGATTAATTATGCAAACATTAGGATCATGGTTCAATATACCTGTTTTAGCATTAATTATTCAAGCCATAATATTTGCAATGGTCCATGGATATAACAGTATGGGAACAATTGAAATGGTAGTTTTCGGCATAATTTATGGATTTTTTGCATGGAAGACCAATGGTATAGAAGTAAGTTCTGCCATACATACTGCAAATAACCTTTCTCTTGGTTTATTTGTTACATTTGGACACTATACCTCTACTTCAAGCCCTAGTTTAGCTAGTGTTGCATCAGTAATTGTTTTTGAAATAATACTATTTATCATAATGTATTATGTTGGTGAGAAAACTGACTGGTTTGGAGAAGTCCCGGAAAATGCTCAAAATATAGAATTATTCAGTAACGAATAATCTTTTTCTTTTTTTTATATTATAACTAATTTTTAGACTTAAAAATGAAAAAAATAAAATAAAAAGTATTTATTCAGGATAAATACTTTCCGGAGGGTTTTTCAAATCAACAACATATTTGTTTTCAAGGTTTTCAGGACCTAATGGAGTGTGTGTTGATAAGTATACAGTAGGATTATTTTTTATAAATTCACGTACATTGTTAAGTGTTTCCCTTGCCTTTTCAATATCTTCAAAAACTATAGATAGCTTATCTTCATATAACGCTTCATCAGTATAGGTAACATCACCATGAATCATATAATACAAGTCATCTTTTTCGACAATTACGATACTGTTTCCATTTGTATGTCCTATAGCTTCGATTATGTATATGCCATCAGTGATTTTTTCAGCTTTTGGAAAGTTTTTGTAAGTATCATTGAATTCAACAGGAACAATATTATCTCCCTCTAATTCTAATGCTTCCGCTTCAGTTTTTGAAAGGTATACTTTAGCATTTGGGAATTTTCTGATTTCACCGGTATGATCTGCATGCTTGTGGGTGATAAGGATTTTGGTTACATCATCAGCATCATATCCCAAATTTTTAAAAGCCGTTAAATAATCTGATATTTTTTCACCGTTATATATTATTACGTTTTCATCCAATTCCTGTTCAGGCATTTCATCCGGAAAACCTGTGTCAACAAGAATTACTTCATCACCAGTGTCAATTAAGTAATTTTGAAGGCTGGCGCGATATTTGATATCACCTTCAAATGCATCTATTCCTTCTTCTCCACCAAAAGCGAATGCCTGTTTCATGAATCCTTTTTCAAAAGTTTTTACAGCTTTAATTTCCATCATAACACATCTTAAAAAAAATGCTATTCTGCAGTTGGGCCGTTGATTAATAATTGAGTCAAGTAGTTTTCTTTACCAATCATTTTGCACAAATCCAGTTGCTGTTCGCTCCAGTACATGTCTTCCTCTTCATCCTTGAGATATACTTTCATCAAGTCATATGTAGTTGCATCAAAGATTCCGGATTCCATCAAATCATTTATGAATGCAATTCCTTCAACAGAGACATTGTAATCATATTCAATGAATTCCACGATGTCTGTAAAAATTGGTTTTGCTTCCTGTGCTTCCTGTTTGATTTCGCCGCCAAGGTCAAGTATACGGTCCATGAATTGTTCCACAAAGTCCATTTCTTCAGTTGCATGAGCTGTATACTTATCGCCTAAGGCTTGAAATCCTAATCCTGCAAAGATTTTTGATTGAATTCTGTGTCCAAATGAATTTGCAGATAATCCTGTTACAATAGCTTGTAATGCTTCAATAGTTTTTTCTTTATCGGCCATAATATTCACCTTTAAAAAAATCCTACTTAAGAATCTTAAGTATTATATGATATTTATACTTTTCATCAATATAAATTTATCAGTATTCCATGGCCTTTTCATAATAATCTCGAATCATTTTTCTAAAGTTCTCTTTTTCTTCAGCAGAGTAATCCTTAAATAATTGAGATTCAAAATCAACAATAAGATTTAATAATGAATTAAAAGCAGATTCCCCTTTATCAGTTAAACTAAGAATTTTTTTGCTTTTATTATCTTTTACAATCGTACGTTTTACAACACCATTTTTCTCGAGCCTTTTAATTATCTGGGCAACATTGGCTTCTGAAACATAAAGCAGTCCTGCCAACTCCTTTTGGGAAATATTTTTATGAAAATAAATATTAGAAAGATAAGTGAAATCCCTGGGAGCAATATCCTTAAAGTTTTCCTTTAAAAAATTATCGTGAATTACATTAATATAATTGATAAAATAAAAAACAGGCATATCCTCAAATTTATCATCATCAGAATTTAAATCTACCATACACAATCCCTCTACTTATTAATTAATATATTATGCATTCAAATTAATAACAGTATCACTTAAACATCAATATTAAAAAAGAGTAAAAGAAGAAATTCATTGGATGAATGAATCTATCAATTCAATTACTTCACTTTTCTTTTCCAAATATGCAATATGGCCTGCACCTTCAACTATTACCAGCTGTGAAGTTGAAAGCATCTCATTAACCTTAATTGACTCTTCAGGAGGGTTGATTGCATCATATTCACCAACCAAGATTAAAACTGGTATTTGAACTTTGTCTGCATCGCTTACCATATCGTAATGGCTTAATGATGCATATATGTTTTTTCGCTCATCATTTGTCAGTTCAACTTCACTTCTGTTTCCCCTATAGAAATTGGCCACATCTTCCGGAGTTGTATCCGGAGCATATACTCTTTTAGAAATCAGCCTGCCCATTTCCTTCAAGTCAATGTTATCATTGCCGTTGTTTTCCTCTGCCGCCTTTTGCATAAGTGAAATTTTACCCTGGCCTCTTGTTCCCAAAAGAATTATTTTTGAAAGTATCGTCGGATATTTTTCAGCAGTTTTAAGAGCAATATATGATCCCATTGACAGACCTATAACAATAGGTTTTTCAAGATTCAATTCCTTAATAATCTCTTTTAAATCATCTGCATAGTCATCCAAATCGAATTTTTCCGGTTTGTCACTTTTTCCATGACCCCTCACATCATAAGAAATTACATGATAGGACTCTTTGTAATAATCAAATAACGGATTCATGATTTCCTTGCTTGCAAAGATTCCATGAATCAGAATCATGTCAGGACCATTTCCCGCCTGTTTAAATGAAATGTTAATACCATTGACATTTATTGTAGACTCCATTTTTTAGCCTCCATATTAATTTTTGAACATTATCAAATATAATTATTTAAAAATAAAAAATATTAATAATGCACAAAATATCAAAATATAAGAATAAATCCATTTGAAGCATTGGCTGAAAAGGATTTGCTTATACTGTTTGTATCAGATTTTTCAACTTGGTTAATTTCATCAATTTTTCTTCCAACATCATCAGATAATTGATGGTAGATATTTTCACTGAAAATAATTAAATGCCTCAACTAAAATTAGTTGAGGAACTTATTTAAGATATTTTACAATCCTTTTAACATCAGTTGTAACAATTGATGAATGATTAGTGGCATCAATGAAAATGAATTCTCCATTTCTTGCAATATCATCCAATCTGCCCCCCACATATTCTTGGTCAGCAGCCAGATAAATTACTGGAGTATCATTGATTTTTGCAGCTGGGAAGTCCCATATGGAGTTTACAATGATTATTTCTACCATCTTGTCAATTAACTCATCATGGTCTTCTAATCCTAATTCATCAACATCAAAGCCCAAATCATATAGTTTATTAATGGAAGTTAATGCTTCTTCCTTATCCGGAACTTCGTCACAGTAGAAGTCTAATGGACCATCAATTAAGATACATTTTCCTATTTTCCTGTCTTTTTCCAATTTTTCGACAATCAGCATTGCGAAAAGACAACCTAATGAATAACCAACTATAATGTCTCCATCCTGGAAGATGTGTTTGATTGCCTCATAATATTTTTCAAATGTCATATTATGATTAGTATTTTTGATTTCATCAATTGTTAAATCGAATTTAAAGTCATCAATAAGGTAGACATTACCTTCAAATTCAAGATTGTCAACCAATTGTGAAAATTCTATGGAAAATCCATACACTGAAGGCAATAGGAACATGTTTTGATCTGAAGTACCCTCTTTGGCCAGATAGAATCCATATTCTGTCTGGTCTTCATCAATGAATTTTGCAATTTGATAAGGAGTTTTATTTTCAAATATAATACGTGCGTTAACAGCAATATCATATTTAGACAGGAGAGAGATTATTTTAATCGCAGTTATGGAATCTCCACCAAGGCGATCAAAGTCATCATAGATACCAATATTTTCCTGATTAAAGACCTTTTCAAATGCTTCAACAATGTGTTTTTCGGTTTCAGTGGTTGGTGCAACATACTCAACTTGCAATTCTTCAACATTGACTTCAGGCAGTGCATGTTTGTCCACCTTACCGTTTACATTCAATGGAATCTCATCCATTTCAATGACAAATGATGGAATCATATATTTAGGTTTACGCTCATCAACATAATCAGAAATTTCCTCTTTAAGGTCACCATCAAATTCATCTGATACAACCACATAAGCAACCAGTTCATTGTTTGTACCATTTTTAATAGTTTGAACAGTCAAATCCTCAATGTAGTCGATTTCACGTATGACCGCTTCAATTTCTGATAGTTCCACACGGTTTCCTCTGATTTTAACTTGGCTGTCACGACGACCAACAATACCAAAAGAACCATCCGCCAAGACTCTTACAATATCTCCTGTCCTATACATTACACTGTAATCATTTCCTTCATCAAATGGATTTTTAAGGAAAGCTTTAGTTGTTTCTTCATCA
>NZ_JAZTXC010000091.1:0-2981 GCF_045636185.1 Methanobrevibacter sp.
ATCTAAAATAACTTATATGTTTTTGATGACAGATGGACAAAATGAACTAGAAATACCTGATTTTGAAGATTTATTAAATAAATGGGGAAGCTATTTTTCTGATAAAAACGTATATGGTTTTTATGTAATGTTGCATAAAGAGGCCAAAAATTCAAAAGTAGAACAAATAATAGAAAGACAAGAACATCTATGGAAAGTTGAAACGGCTGATGTTGATATAAATCTAATACGTCTTGAAGACAAAGCTACGTTTAATATTCGTAGTGAGAAATACGTAGAAATTCCAATTTTCGGAAAATTGACTAGCAAGGACATTCAATTAGAATTAGTATCAAATGATTTCTATGAAATAAGCCAATATGAAATTTTGGAAAACAATTTGCGTATCTACTTAAAAGGAAAACATTCTCAAAGTATTCTTCCGGAATTGGTTGATCTCAAATTAAACTCTAAATATGCTGGAAATGATAATTACACTTTTTTGGTAACAGAGAATATTTTTTTGACTTGCATAAATAAAAAAGAACGCTCACTAAGAATATCAATAAAATGAAAAAAATACTATTCATGTTAATAGCTTTATCTATATTTACTTCATGTAAAAATGTAGATGAAAAATATCCAAGTTTTCACTTTGGTACAGTGGAATATTACCCCAAATTCTTATTCTGTGAATCAAAGTTAGTCAAATTGGAAAAGAATTTTATATTTGAATTTAGTGAAGACGCTAAAGTTGATGAAAATTGTTTTGTCGAGTTGGAATTTGTAGATAAGGAAGGAAAGCAGATCTCTACAGATTTGATGAGAATAGAAGTTGACGGTAAATTTCTTGATGAAAACATTTATAAAGTTCAATCAAATTCCGAATCGGGAAAAATTGTTTTTTCTTTTTCAGAAAATGCTGAATCGGGTAAATATCAAGGTTATATAAAATTGGCCAACCACAAGTTGGATAGATTTGGAAATCAACAATTGGAAAATGGGCAGCAGGTAGAAGTGATGAGATGGTCCATTTATTATGACAAACAATGGAATCCATTAGCTATCATTTTATTTATGGTAGGCTGTTTTTTAATTTTAAGTCTATTATTCTGGTTCTTGGTGTTGCGACCATTATTGCATCCCCATTTTGGAAAATGCAGAAAATCCATTTTAGTTATGGAAAATTCACAAATGAAGTCTCAGTTTAACATCGTATTTACAGGAGCTAGAATGATTGTTATATCTAACCAAAAGATTTCCCAATCATTCTTTGATAAATGCTTTAAAGGTAAGATTCTTTCAATTGTAAATCCATACTTTGAAGAACCATTGAAATTTACTCCAGCAAAGAAAAAGAGAATTCGTGTTTTAGGAATGAATTACATATCAATTCCTAATCCTATGCCTTATAATGGTACTGCTGAAATAAAAAACATCCGTAAAAATGTAAATCTTAAAATTAGATAATCTTAAAACTATATATTATGGCTAAAAGTAAATTAAAAAAGACTTTGTATGTTGGTCTTGGTGGTACAGGTGTACAAGTATTGTTGAATGTCAAAAAATGCTTTATTGATATTTATGGTGAGATTCCACCTATGATTGGATTTTTGGCTATAGATACTGATACAGCAGCATTAAATAAAGAGGTTACAAGTAATCGTGGAAAAGCTATTAAACTTGATTCTAATGAATTATTGGTATGTACTGTACAACAAGCTTTAAGTGTTTACAGAAATAACCCTAAGAACTATGATTGGGTACCACAAAAAAATATAGATAAATTATCGTCGATTAGTGGAAGTGGAGCAGGAGCAGTAAGATCAAACGGTCGCTTTATTGCCTTTTACAATTTCCATAAAATTAAAACAAATATTCAATCAGCTATAACAAAGATTAATCAGTTGCTCCCACCTGATTCACCGTATGAAGTAGAGTTAAATATAGATGGAGTGGAACGTCCTATTATAATCAATGTTTTTGGTTCTGTTGCAGGTGGTACTGGTAGTGGAATGTTAATAGATACGCTATGTTTAGTAAAAGAAGCTGTCAATACACTGGCAAGAAAGGTTAATATTTATCCATGGATTTTACTTCCTGAGGTATTTAGAGCTATGAATAACGGACCTTCGATGAATAATGTTTTATATAATACCTATGGTGCTTTAAGATCATTGGACTATTTAAAACATCTTAATCCTGGAAACCAATCTGCTGTAAATCTAGGATATGCAAAGTTGGATGAATCTCCTTTTGATTATGCTTACATTATCAATAATTATAATCAAGCTGGTGTTTCATTTGATAAAATAAAGGATTTAGCTGAAATTATAGCAAAAAGTGCTTTTCTACCTTCCAATAAAATGGGAGATGAATTGTCTTCACCATTCGATAATATTGTTGTTCAGCAAAATGCAACCACATATGATATCAGAGATAAGAAAGCTTGGGCTGCATCTGTTGGTAGTGCAGAATTGGTTTATGATAACCAAGCAGTTGGACGTTGTTATGCACATCAAATTATCTCACAACTATGCAATTACTTAATCAATTCAACTTCGACTGGTGCAGAAGATGCAAATAAATTTGTGGATAATCAAGATGTTATGATTCGTGAAAATAATGGGCGTAATGATGTTATTGACGCACTATTAAATCCTAATCCTGAATATATCTACGAAATTAGTAAGGAAACAACTGTAGACGATTTAAAAAATTACATTTCTTATAATGTAGATCCTGTGAACCTTGAAAGTGCAATCAGAGAAGCCTTCAATCAAAAATTGATAAATACGAAAGAACAATTTGACATATTTGTTGATTCAATTATTGATTCATCAGTAAATGGCGGTGTTGAAAATGTTTTAAAATTCATAAGTGCATTAAATACTATTATAAGCCAATGCCTTGGTGAAATGGAAACAGAAAAACAACAATATAATAAAATCAATTCATTGCCTATCCAGTTGGAAGATAAATTAGTTAACTGTAGAAAAACA
>NZ_JAZTXC010000092.1:0-1968 GCF_045636185.1 Methanobrevibacter sp.
CGGTTGTAGGATTGGGAGTATTCAAACATAGCGGTCATTGTTTAGGTTTTATTTCAATTTGATATTATGGACAAGTGGTATATGGATTACCACACTGGTTAAAAGGTGCGAGCCAACCTTCTATTTCATTGCCGTCCTCAACAATTGCTTCTATATAAACCCAATTTCGTTTTGTATTAAGGATTGGCACATGTTGAGGGGAATTTATGTTAGCCACTATTGGTGATTTAAAACAAGGCTTTTTATAAATAGGGACAGAGGTGTTTTTTTCATCATCAGATACTAATCCTCGAATATTTAATCCTATATCACCTTTTTTTATCCAAAACTGACCTATATTGGGATAATCAAAACGCACAAAGAAGAAGTCTTTTTTTTGTGATATAATAGTCACCATGTATCCTGCTTCCTGTTCAGCTTGCAAATCAACCATTTTAACGAAACACGTATCATGGCAATCGGAATAAATGGCGAAAGGCTCCTTATTTTTAAAGTGAGTATATCCTTGTATACCATCTCTCGTATATCCAAGTTGTTTGCGTTGAATGCATGAGCTAACAAGGAAAATTGTCATTAATAGTAGAAGATATTTTTTCATAATGTCAAATCTTTCAGAATGAGGAATTTTTAGATGATTCATATATTTGGGTTGGAGGTGCTGATTTCCATTATATTCTGTTGTTTTAATCATTGTATATTTATTTTAAATAAAAAATCTTCCGAATTAAAAGCAAGCGCTTCAACAACAAAAATATTTTCACAGAGACAAAATATGTTCTTGACAAACCAATCAGGTTTTAAAGAATCTGTTTTCTGCAGACCATCCTCTGTCCAACAAAAGATTTCCATTCCATTATATCTGTCACTATCCGGTAAGTCATAAGAAATTATGTACTGATTGGAAGCACAATAATGTGACAATGTTTTTACAATGTCACCATTAGATTTGTCTACGAACCATGTCTCTTCATTTGAGAAACGTATAACTTTTAACACATACACATTAAAATGATCAAGAAAACCTAAGTACTTGAATTTTATATATTCGTCAATATAATTTTCTGATGAGTTATTTCTAAATTCTAAACTTCCATCATTATCCAAAGGAAGAGAAATATAATCGCTTTCTTCTTTTACAAACAACAATGTGTCCAACGCCAAAGCAACATATTTATTTCTTAATGAATGATATTCATTCTCTGATATTGTTTGTATATTTATATTTTGCGCAGAACAAAAATAATGATACATACATAATACTAAAATCATTATTGTTTTTTTCATTTTAATCTCTTCTTATTTGTAACATAAAACTATTTAAACCATCCAATTGTTGGTTGAATTCAGTCTCTACTATATATTATGTATAGCATTGATTTTGACGGATTATATATAAAAATTACAATACCCATTTTATTATGATGCATTACACTATAATAACTTCCCTTATTATTAATTAAATCATCATCAACAAACTTTGCAGTCTTCTTGTTGTTCATTAAATTACCTATGTGTGTGAGATCCTGAACCATGCCGTAATGTTGATTCTCTTTTTCAATCGGCGTAGGATTCCATTGCGAATAATTAAACTTTGAGATGCCTTTCAAATCAAACATTTTCTCATAATCAGGATACGTATAAAAGCTTGTATCTGGAACAAAACAAGATATATAATATTCAAAATAATCCAAACAAGAACCATCAAATGTATAACCAATCATATCTACATAGTTTTTCTTCTCAATTTTCACCGACTTTTTGCCGAAAATCATTTCTGGTGTCCATTTCATAAAATAGAATATATCATTTTCTTTGACATATATAAACATTAGTGTTGATATAAACACTGATAATAATATAAATAAAAGGATTATTTTTCGTCTCATATTATTTAAGGCAGGTTCTATTTATTAACTTTTTATCCTTAATCGTGGGCAGAACCGCATTATTCCCATGATTGAAGATTTA
>NZ_JAZTXC010000093.1:0-20031 GCF_045636185.1 Methanobrevibacter sp.
GTGGCTCCAGTACGAGAGGAACGAGTTGTCGGCGCCTCTGGTCGACCGGTTGTCTGATAAGGCATTGCCGGGCAGCTACGCGCTAGGTGATAAAGGCTGAAAGCATCTAAGCCTGAGGTATCCCCTGAAAATAGATTGCTTTTGAGGACGCGAGTAGAAGACTTGTTTGATGGGGTAGGGATGTAAGCTTCGAGGTTTTTTTCCGAGTTGTTTAGTCCGCTACTTCCAATTGTTCGCTTGCATTATTTTAATGTATTATATTTGTTAGTAGACTTTACTCTTCTATAATGAGAGTATGGTTTAGTAGCAATTTGGTTAGGTGTTAACAGTTTGGGTGAAAGTGGCACTGATAATTTTTTTATTTCATTATTTTTCATTTTCATGTGTAATAGGTAAGTATTGCGGTCATAGCATGGGGGTTATACCTGGTCTCGTTTCGATCCCAGTAGTGAAGTCCTTTTGTGTTTTGTTTGTGTACTATGGTTTTCTATGGGAATTTCATTTCGCTGCAAGCTTTCTCTATTACAATAATACTATTTTTTTTGATTTGTTTTGTTTCTTATTGTTCATTTTTATGTATTTTTTCTGGTGATTTTATGAAGATTAAAGTTTTGGATACAACTTTACGTGATGGAGAACAGACACCAGGTGTTTCTTTAACATCAATGGAGAAATTAAGAATTGCTTCTAAACTTGATGAGATTGGTTTAAATTATATTGAAGCAGGTTCCCCCATTACTTCTGAAGGGGAAAGGAAATCTATTAAGGAAATTACTTCTCAAGGTTTCAATGCAGAGATTTTAGGTTTTTCAAGACCTCTAACTAATGATATTGATTTTTGTTTGGATTGTGGTGTTGATGCAGTTAATCTGGTTGTTCCAACTTCTGATTTACATATCTTTGATAAATTAAAAATCACTAAAGAAGAACTTATTGAGATGTCAAATTCTGCAGTAGACTATTGTAAAGACCATGGTCTTACTGTGGAGTTGTCTGCAGAAGATGCATCCCGTAGTAATTTGGATTTTTTAAAGAAAGTTTTTTTAAATGCAATTGATTATGGTGCTGATAGGGTTTGTGTATGTGATACTGTAGGTATTTTAACTCCAGATACTTCTTTCAATCTTTTTAGTAGTTTGAGAGATATCGGGGCTCCATTATCCTGTCATTGCCATAATGATTTTGGCCTTGCAGTTGCCAATACGTTAGCTGCTTTAAAAGGAGGTGCCGTTGAGTTTCATTCTACTGTAAATGGTATTGGTGAACGTGCAGGAAACACTTCTTTTGAAGAGTGTGTTCTTAGTATTGAAAGATTATTGTCTGATTTTTCAACAGATATTAAAATTAATGAGATTTATAATATCTCTAAACTTGTTGCTCGTTTAACTGGTGTTTATATTCAACCAAATAAAGCAATTGTTGGTGAAAATGCTTTTGCACATGAGTCAGGAATTCATTCTGATGGCATAATTAAAAATTCTGCTACTTATGAGCCGATGACTCCCGAAATTGTTGGCCGTACTCGTAGATTTATAATTGGTAAACATATGGGTACCCACGGTTTGAATTCCAGGTTGAAGGAATTAGGTTTTTCTGTTGATGATGTTCAACTTCAGCAGATTTGTGACAATGTCAAAACACTTGCGGATAAAGGTAAAACAGTAACTGATGTTGATTTACAGGCAATTGCTGATAATGTTTTGGAAATCAATTATTTGGATAGAATTAAATTAATTGATATTACTGTTGTTTCAGGAAATAGGGTTATGCCTACTGCTTCTGTTAAACTTGATATTGATGGTGAAGAAATTCTTAATGCAGGTGTAGGTATAGGTCCTGTTGACGCTGCCATAAATGCAATCAATTCCTTAGAAATATTTCAGGATATAGATTTCATTGAATATCATGTAGATGCTATTACTGGGGGTACTGATGCACTTATTGATGTTATAATTAAAGTCCAGAAAGGAGATCGTATTATTTCAGCACGCGGTACCGAACCGGATATTATTGATGCCAGTGTAAAAGCTTATATTTCAGGTGTTAACAGATTACTTAGGGAGTAATTTTTATGAATTTGAGAATTTTAGGTCTAAAAGGAAAAATAGATTCTGTCAGCGATACGTTAAATCAGATTAATTCTATAAAAAAAGATTCAGAAATTATTCAATTGTTAAATGCTGATGCTGTAGCTGGCAGAAGACATATTGAACATGGAGTTAATCAGGCTTTTCTTGCTTTTGAACGTGGTGAAAATCTTGCTAATGATTTAAGTGTTGAAATTTGCCTTAGATGCTCTGCTCAAAGACAGATTTCCAAAGCTTTTGATTTGTTGGGTTTAAAAGAAGGACCTATGAACTTATGTGCCATATTAATAGATTGTGAAGATTACACTTCTCAGATGTCTTCGTTATTTGATTTGGATGAGAGTGTTTTAACTCCTGATGCAGATATTTTAAAAGAAATTTATGGTATTAGCGATGATGAGTTAGAAATAATGGATGTTGAAGATATACTGATAGATAGAATATCCAAACTTATTGTAGATTATTAAATGCTTTAATAATTTCATCCAGATATTCTTTTTTAAGACAATTGTAATTTAGATTTTTTATTTCTATGGATATTGCTTTTGTTTTTACCCTATTGTAATTTGGGCATTTGTTTATAAATCCACTTTTGTTGATTGGAAGTTGCCTTTTCAATTCCCATGTTTTTTGCTTCGCATCATCATCCAAAATAATTAAATTAACACCTCTTTTTTCACTATGTATTACATTCAACATATGTTTTTTTAGATAGTCTGTTGCATTTAATGTAACATGTAGATTTTTTTTAACACTTTCAAGTTCTTTATCTATACCACTACAAATAATTTCATTAGTTTTGCTTAATTTTAAGGGGAGAGATGTTTCACTAAAAAGAGTTTCATCATTGGTTGCAATGAATCCTCCACTTCCAACATTGATTATTTTGGGTTGTCCTGTTGATGCAATAACAATGTCCGAATATTTGGAATTTCCAAGCAATCCCTTTTCATCACCAATTCCAGCAGACGCATCTTCGATAGTGGTGATTCCATTGTTTTTACAATATCTGGAAATTGATTTAATGTCCTGTTCGGCACAGTAACCTGCAAAACTTGTAAATATTAATGCAGAATTATCTGAAATATCATAATTATCTAATTCATTTGGATCGATAATTCCCAAATCTGTTTTAAGCATAATAATATTTTTTCCTAAAAATTTGGCAATTTGTTTGAATCCATGCCATCCTCCTTGATCAGGAATTATTATATCTCCTTTAACGTGACTTAGTGCAACAAAAATGCTGTTATTGCCGCTTGAAGTGATTTTAGCAAATTCAGAATTTGTTAACTCACAGACTTTGCTTTCACATTCTTTTTCAAAGTCAGTATTTTCCAATTTTCCTGATGCGACATCAGACATTATTTTCTTTGTTTCGTCTCTTGGAGTTTTGAATTCAAACATCATATTATCATTTTTTAAAATACATATCAAGGGTTGTTTGTTTTGTATGGAGCATTTCATTTAGCAGAGTTCCTTGGTTTACAAATTCTTTAACTGGAATTCTGAGTTTTGTACCTGCGTATTTAAGTGAATCTTCCAGTGTTTCGAATTCAAGGTATGGTCTTGCCATTGCTTCTTTAATATTTTCACGTACGTTAAAAACGCCTAAAGGAATGTAGTTTTCATAAGCTTCCCTTAAAATCACTACTCCGGATTGTTTTTTAATTTTAGAAAGGTAATCAAGAACTACCATTTTTGCGGTGTAATAGCATCCGCCTACTCGGGAATATTCTTTTTTGCCCCCGTTGGTTTCATAATCTGAAAATATTAATCTTTCATTTTTGATAATTTTAATAAATGCTTCATACCATTCATATTGCCATTCAGTTGGAGTTAAAATAATAACATAATAAGTATTCAGGGCTCCAAATTCGAATACTCTGTAGGTGTCTAATCTTTCAAATTTCCTCACGTCTTTTAAAAATTCATCTGCAAGTGTTGAATCACATGCTGTAATTGACCAGCGAGTAGGAACCAACTTTCTCTTATTTTTAGTACCTATAGCACCAACAGAAAATGCTTTTTGCATTGCTGTAAATGGAACATCTTTATCGTGGAGATTAACTACTGCATCCACTGCTTTCAAGTCAGTATCATAAAATGTTTTTTCAAGTTGCTTGTCCCATCTAACTGCATCTATATCAAATTTTTCAATAACTGCACTTGGACCATGAGGAGTACTGTCTTCGGTAAACATAGTTCCGGTTGGTGTTTTTCCAAAAGTCGCTTCACTGTCAATTGATTTGGATGCAAGGGAAATGTCCTGTAACTTTTCAACAAAAGGATTTTCCAAATCATCAATCTTAATCAACTGTTTTCCACGAACTAAATTCATTCTGTATCCAATAATGTCCTCTTGTTGTTTATTTTGTCCAATCCATGATTCTGGTGAATCCATTATCGAAGTGTCTCCGGCTTCTCCAACCATCATGGGTCCGGCATAAACTTTAGGATAGGACCATCTTCCGATAAAAACAGAGGGTGGTGTACTTCCATCAATGTTTTTTCCAACTTTAACAGATTTCATTTGGATTTGTTCTGTTAATTTGGCTAAATAGGCGTTTTTAGTTGTTTTCATAATAAATAAAAAAAGTTAAGAGATTAAATCTCTTATTTAACAAAATTCGATAGTTGCAGGTGGTTTGTCACTTATTGATAAAGCAACATGTGTCACTTCTGAGATTTCAGAAGTTATTCTTTTTGAGATAGTTTGGACAACATCCCAAGGTAATTGGGGTACATATGCGGTCATTGCATCAACTGAATTAATTATTCTTACAATAACCAAGTATCCAAAGTCTCTCTGATCTCCTTTTACACCAGTAGCTTTACTATCAGTTAAAACTGCGAAGTATTGCCATACTTCTTCATCAAGACCTGCTTTTTCAACTTCATCACAAACGATTTTGTTTGCTTTTCTACAGATTTCAACATTTTCTCTAGTTAAATCTCCAATAACTCTAACACCAAGTCCAGGTCCAGGGAAAGGTTGTCTGTAGACAGTTGTTTTTGGAAGACCTAATTCATCACCAATTTCTCTAACTTCATCTTTGTATAAGTCGCGAATTGGTTCACATAATTCTAATTCCATTCCGCTTGGAAGAGCTAAGTTGTGGTGTGATTTGATTTTTCCATCACTTTCAATCCAATCTGGTGCAATAGTTCCTTGAACTAGGAATTTAGCTCCTGATTCAATGGCTTCTCTTTCAAATACTTCAATGAATACTCTTCCGATGATTTTTCTTTTTTCTTCAGGGTCTTCAACACCAGCAAGCTGGTCCATAAATTCATCTGAAGCATCTACGAATTTAAAGTTTAACCTATCTTTAAAAGTATTGGTTACTTGTTCAACTTCTCCTTCTCTTAAAAGACCGTGATCTACAAATACTGCAGTTAAATTATCACCGATTGCTTCTTGAACTAATACGGAACAAACTGAACTGTCGACTCCTCCGGAAAGTGCAATTATTGCTTTTTCATCTCCGATTTGATTTTTGATTTTTTGAATTGCGTCTTCAATAAATTCTTTTGGACTTAACATCATAATCACTATTCTTCGCCGTCTTCTTCGTAATCTTCAATGATTTGTTTAATCATAGCTTCTAGCCCGTTATCATTACCGGCTTCGATAGCTTCGAATATTTCATCGTATTTAACGAATTTTTCTAATTTTACAGATTTACCCCCAATTCCTGAAATTCTAAATCCATATTCTTCATCTCCAATTGGGATGTTAACAAACTGTTTTTTTAAACCTGCTTTATTGTCTTGTGCTTTTTGTGCTAAGTCTTCTGCATTATCAATCATTATAACACCTTACTTTTTACATATTTTATTGAAATTTTCAAATATTTGTGATCCTTTAGGAGTATGATGTACTTCTGGATGGAATTGAATTCCATATACATCCTTGTCTTTATGTTTAAAGGATTCAATATCGCATAATTTTGAATTAGCTAAAATTTCAAATTCATCTGGAATACTTTTAACTTCATCTTTATGTGAGGACCAAACAGCCATTTCTGGTGCTAGACCTTCAAATAAGTTTTCATCATTAATAATATTAATTTGAACTTGAGCATAACTTTCGGTATTTGAAGTGGAAACTTCTCCACCATATGTTTTAGCAATTAACTGATGGCCAAGACATATTCCTAAAATAGGTATGTCAAAATGCTTGATGTATTCTTCGCTGTTTCCAGCTCCTTCAATTGAAGGACCTCCACCTAAAATTAATCCAATTGGGTCTTTAGCTTCTATTTCTTCAATACTTAATGTATTGGAGACCAATTGTGAATCAATTTTAAGATACTGTAAACTACGTTGTATTCTATGGTTATATTGACCTTTATTATTAATTACTAAAATTGTCATATTATGCTCCAAAATATTATATTATTATTTTTGGTTTTTTTCATTTATTATATTTTGTATCAAAATTTTATATCTTATTGAAAATATATTAATTTTACATGGAACTTTGCCATTTTGCTTTTTGGATTATAGCAATATTATTTGCTTTTTTTGTATTAAAAATGTTTTTCTGATTATTATCAATAGTTAATTGCTTTGTTGATTGGTTTTTCAGTTATATGTTATTTAAAATCTATAATGGAGTGTAATGATGGTTTTTACTTTTTTCGATATAAAATTAAAAAATGATAATTGAATATCTTATCAATTTATATACTATTGAAAATAAAATAATTTTACATGGAACTTAAAGATTTAGCATTTATAATTATAGCAATATTGGTTGGTGTTTTAGTATTTAAACTATTCATGTGGTTATTGCCAGTTATTGTTGTTTTATTAATAGCATTTTTTGTATATATTTATTTATCTGAAAGATATAACTAGTTAAATTTTTCATGTTGAGTTTAGTTATTTTCTCAACATTCCACTTGTTTTTAATTAAAAAAAAGAAAATATGATGAATTTAATATATCATCATTTTGTTAGATTTTAGTAATCCATAACTTAATTGCTAAAATAACTATAATTGCAATTCATATATCAGAGCATGTAAATCAGTTATTCTTTAATGAGAATTGTCAAACCGGCACCATCATAATACCAATGATCATCGGCTTCAGATTGCACTGTAAAGGAATGTAGTCCGGGAGATAAATCAACGCCCCTGATTGTAATATAAAATTGCCCAGTATTTGAGGTAACCGTGGTTTCATAACAATCGTCAAGTTTTACATGTATAGGACCGCGATACTCCGGATTCCAGGTAACATGAAAGCGAAAGTCGTCTCCTACATGATAAGTTGTATTTCCTTCTATTTTGAACATAGGATATCTTTTTCCAGGACCATTTGGATCGGATAAATAAATGCTATTATCATCAGTCAAATTAGTATTGTTTCCAGTATCATTCACTTCTGCTGAAACAACAGGATACAAGCAACAGAAAAAAATTATTATTGATAAACTAATTATTTTTATATATTTCATTCCATCACCCTAATTAATAAATTTCATCATTTATATAATTCTATAAATAGTTTTATATAAAAATTATCGCATGTAATCACTTGCTTGCACTCTATATTGAGAATAGGGAGGAATGATATAATAATCATGTTTTGAAAGTTAAATAGAAAAATATTTATTCGTTTTAAATTTTGTAAAAAAGAGATAATATGAGGTGTTTAATTCGCACTTTTAAACACCTTGTAGTTGGAAAATTATTTGGCAGTAAAATTTTCCGTTTTTAATTAAATTAGTAAAATTGTGAAAAACTAATTTAATGATTGAAAAGTTTTATGGACAATAATGTGTTTGAGCAATGCATTTTTAGGTGCTCCTAAATTCTACATCACTATTTATAATGTTGAACTTTATTATATATAAAACTTTCTATTTTTTTAGGTACTCCTAAATTTTTATAATTTTAAATAATTTGTCCTTTAAAACTTTTAATGATGGTGATGTTATCATGGTTGAAGTAAATTGGAAAGAAGATAGAATTATTTTAACTCCAATAAATTTGTATATGGAATATGTGCTGTTAAGCTATAATAATTATCTAAAAGATAAATTAGATGATGTTTCTATTACTTATGGTGAACTCACATATATCTATAATATTAAATATTATCCATTAATATCTCAAAGAGAGCTTGCAGAAACTTTATTTGTATCTGAAGCAAATGTTGCTAAAATGGTTAAAAAGCTTGTCAAAAAGGGCTTGGTTAAAAAACAAAAAGATGAAAAGAATAAAAGCCGAAATGTTTTATCATTAACTGATAAGGGTGAAGAGCTTTTTGTTAAAATTAATGTTTTAACATGTGGATGGGAACGTAAAATTACTAAAAATCTATCTAATGAGGATTTATTTGATTTAAAGGAAAAACTGTATATGTTAACTCATGAATCAGTAGATTTGTAAAGGGTTAAATTTATATAATGCATCAGTAAATATAATAATAACTCTTAACTTAGTTAAGTCATTAAATTAATGGAGATAAAACTATGTCTATTTATGATTTTGAAGTAAAAGATGGTGAAGGAAACATGGTTTCCTTAAAAGAATACGAAGGTAAAGTATTGTTAATTGTTAATTCAGCAACAAAATGTGGTTTTACTCCACAATATACTGAATTAAATGAAATTTATGATGAATTTAATGAACAAGGATTTGAAATCTTAGATTTTCCATGCAATCAGTTTGGTAAACAAGCTCCAGGTTCAACTGAAGAAATTGCTGAAGTTTGCCGTAATAAATGGTTAGTGCCTTATCAGATATTTGATAAAATTGATGTTAATGGAGAAAATGCAGATCCATTATTTGAATACCTTAAAAATGAACAGCCATTTACAGACATTACTGGAAAAGGCGCAACAAAACTTAAATTAGTTTTAAAAGCAGTGGACAGGCATTATAAAGATAATAATGATATTAAATGGAATTTCACTAAATTTTTAGTTGACCGTGAAGGTAATGTTGTTCGAAGGTTTGAACCAACTGAAGATTTGGGTGATGTAAAAGCAGCTATTAAAGATTTATTATAATCTTTAATCTTTTTTTTATATTCGGGTTATGTTACTATGGAAAAATATGATATAATTATTGTTGGAGCAGGTCCTGGTGGTCTTACAGCAGGAATTTATGCAGGTCGTCAGGGAACAAAAAATTTGATTCTTGACAGAGGTCTTGCAGGAGGGATAGGTCGTGAAGTTCCTGAAATGGAGAATTATCCGGGTTTTGAAAATATTTCCGGTTTGGAATTAATTGAAAAAATGAAAGTTCAGGCTGTTAAAAATTGTGAACTTCATGAAAATGAAAACGTTCTGGAAATTACTAAAAATGATAATGATTTTACTGTTAAAACTGATAAGGATTCATATTTAAGTAAAACAATTATTTTGGCAACAGGAAGTTCTCACAGACAACTTAATGCAAAAGGTGAAGAAGAATTTAAAGGAAAAGGTGTTAGTTACTGTGCTACCTGTGATGGATTTTTCTTTCAGGGAAGAGATATTATAATGGTTGGTGGAGGAAATAGTGCTCTACAGGAAGCGTTATATCTAAATAATTTAGGTGCAAATGTTACTTTAGTTCACAGAAGAGATGAATTTAGAGCTCAAAAACACCTGCAGAATCAAATAAAAGAAAATGGAATTAATGTTATTTATAATGCTGTTGTTGAAGAAATAAAAGGCGACATGCTGGTTGATTCTGTTGTTTTAAAAGACACACAAACTGGTGAATTAACCAATCTTCCAATAAGTGGAATATTTATAAGTGTAGGTTATATTCCGCATACTGAACTTGCAGAACAGTTAGGTGTTAATTTAGATGAATCTGGCCATATTATAATTGACACCGAACAAAAAACCAATATTGAGCATGTTTATGCAATCGGTGATGTGTGTGTTGGATTAAAACAGTGGGTTGTAGCATGTGGGGAAGGTGCTGTAGCAGCAACCTCTGCGTATCATGATTTGAATGATTCCAACTAATTAATATAAAAATCAGTATTTTGATGGTATCATCTATCAAAATCTAATTCAATTTTTTCATATTCTTTTTTTCCATTATATATGTCCAAATCAAGGGATTTATTTTTGAATGAAACAATTATTGTACAAATTGCATCTCCTGTTACATTTACTGCGGATCTAATCATATCTAAAATACGGTCTATTCCCATAATCATACCGATTGCCTCTATAGGTAAACCAATTGAATTGAATACCATGGTTAGGGTAACGAGTCCAACTGATGGAACACCTGCAGTTCCAATTGAAGCCATCACTGCGGTAAAAATAACTGTTATTAATGCAGAAAGTCCCAAATCAATACCGAAAGCTTGAGCTGTAAACATAACTGCACAACCCTGCATTATTGAAGTTCCATCCATATTAATAGTAGCACCTAATGGTATTGTAAATGAAGATACTTCCCGTGAAACTCCAAGTTCGGATAATTTTTCTAAATTTAAAGGTATTGTTGCATTTGAGGCTGATGATGAAAATGCAAAAAACATAACTGGAACAAATTTTTTAAAGAATCGAATAGGATTTAATCTTGTAAATATAACAAGTAATGTCGGATAAACAACTAATATTTGTATTGCTAGGGCTATAATGACACATACAAAATATTTACCTAATGGAATCAGACCTTCGAAACCTAAACTACCAAATGTTTTAGCCATTAAACAGAAAACACCTATTGGAGCAAATTTCATCACAAGGGAAGTCATTTCCATCATAATGGTATTTGATTGCTGGAAAAATTCATTAACTAACTTTGTTTCATCTTTTAATTTGGCTAAAATTAGACCAATAATCAGTCCAAATATGATTACTGGTAACATATCTCCGTTAGCAAGTGAATTAATTGGATTATCTGGTATTATATTTAAAAGTGTTTCTGCTGTTGATTGATTAATGGCAACATTTGATGTTACTGTAGAATTAGTCACCATATTTAAACCAGTACCTGGTTGAATCAAGCTGCCTATAAAAAGTGCGATAGTGACAGCAAATGCGGTTGTTAAAATATAAATTAGTATTACTCTTCCGCCAATTGTACCGATTTTCCTAATATCTGAAAGCGATGAGGCTCCAACTATAATCGAACAGAAAACAAGCGGCACAACTAACATTTTCATTAATCGAATAAATCCGTTTCCTCCTAAGTAGAAAACATTATCGATTAAAATTATTTTTTTAATAAATGGATCAGTGACATAAAAATTTAAAAATAAACCAACAATAAGACCTAAAACCATTGAAATCATTATCCATCCGCTTAGGTCTATTTTCTTGATTTTATTTTTCATTTTAACTCATCCTCTTTATTATAAAATATAATTTAGGAAGATATTTTTCCTAAATTAATTTTTGAATTTCTTCACGTACAATTTTATTGACCAAACCACCGTCTGCTTTACCTTTAAGTTGTTTCATACACATTCCCATTAAAGGTCCCATAGCTCCCATTTGGCGTTCTTTAACCATTCCTTCATTTTGAGCTACAATATCTGCAATGATTTTACCCACATCATCTTCACTCATCATGGTTAAATTGTTTTTCTCAGCTATTTCGGCAATATCTTCATTAGGAGTTTTGATTGTTTCGACAGCTAGTTTACGAACGCTATCTTTTGCAATTTTACCTTCAGCTAAAAGAGCAAATATTCCTTTGAAGTGGTCTAAAGTTAATATATTAACATCATAACCTTCTCTTTTGATTTCACGTAAATCATATGCAAGAAGTGATGCTACAGGTGTTGCATCTACATCAACATCTGCTAAAATAGCTTCAAACATATCTGCTTCTTGTCTTTTAACAAGTTGTGTTGCTAAATCTTCACTTAACTTATACTCTTCAATAATTCTTGCCTGTTTAACATCAGGTAATTCAGGTAAGTTATTTGCAATAGGTTCAATTCTATCTGATGTAATTTTAAATAATGGAATATCAGTTTCAAGATACATCCTATTTGCTGTTGGAAGGGGCCTCATGTATTCGGTGTTACCGTCATCTAGGGCTTTACGGGTTTCTTCTACAACACCTTCCAAACCTAAAGCAGCTCTTCTTTTAACTTCTTCTAATGCAGATATTGCAATATCTTCATCATGAGCTACAATAATAAATGCATCATCATCACCAATATTTAAGAATTCTGTGACTTTATCAACTTCATCCTGTGTAATGCCGTAAGCAGGCAATTCATCAGAGTGGAAAATGCCTGAAACTCCACGTTTTTTAGCATAACTGGCAATTTCAGTACCAAATCTTCTGCCAGGTTGTACTTCGCGACCAATCAAACCGTCATATCCTTTCAATACAACTGCTTTAATGGATGCAGCGGATTTTAAAATTTTGGATTCAGTATCAACAAATAATTCATCTAAAGTATGAATCTCTTCTAAAACTTCAGCATTTCTACTTTCAAGTTTTTCTTTAATTTCGATTAATACTAATTGTCTTTGAACTTCTCTTTCAACGATTTCTGACATCAAATCTAAATCTTGGACACCTTTGATTTCAACACGAGCACCTTTAGCAATAGAAATGTTTAAATCTTGTCTGATTGTTCCAAGCCCTCTTTTAACATTTGTGCTTCTTAGGATTTGTCCAAGCATATATGCAACTTCACGAACTTGGGCAGGATCATGCATGGAAGGGTCTGTTGTAATTTCAGCTAGTGGAATACCTAATCTGTCTAATCTGAATTCAGTAAATCCGTCTTTTGTTTCTATTCTTCTAGCTGCGTCTTCTTCTAATCCTAAACTTTCAATAACAACTCTTCCGTATGGTGTATCTAAGTATCCGTCAGTTGCAACCATACCGGTTCTTTGAAATCCACCAGTGTTACTTCCATCAATAACCTGTTTTCTCATCGTATGGAATTCATCTACAATGTGCATATTCATAAGACATGCAATTGTAATACAGATGTCTAGAGCTTCTTCATTTAAGCTGTGTGGTGGTTCGTCATCGTTTTCAACAAGACATGTATGTTTTTCAAAGTTTTCATATTTGAAATTAAGGCCTCTTAAAGATTCCTGCAGTGCTGCTCTGTCGATTTCTCCAAGTTCTGATTGTGTTGGTCTTAATTTTCTCTGAATTAATTCGTTATAATCATCATCAACAAGTTCTGTTTTACATGGGCAGAATAATTTATGCTCACTATTTAGTTGTTGGTGAATTTCAAGTCCCATTTTTAATCCTAATTCATTGTAATCCATATTATCACCCTAATTTAAGAAATCTTTAATTGATGATTTAACACTAAATTCACCTGCAATATTAGTTTGCATAATCTCTTTTACTTTATTGTAATCATCACTTTGACCTAATGCCCAGCATAATTTTACATATGCTGTTTCAGGAGTCATGTCCTGAGCGGAAAGTATGCCTGCATCAATCAATTCACGGCCTGTTGAGTAGACATTCATATTAATCCTACCGTAAAGGCATTGTGAAGTCATAATTACTGGAATATTTTCATCTTTTGCTCTTTTAAATGAATCAAGCAATTCATTCGGAGTATGTCCGAGACCGGTACCTTCGATAACAAGTCCTTTATATCCTTTATCAATATGATATTCAATAAAATCCTTTGAAATTCCAGGAAAACTTTTTACAAGTCCAACTTTTTCCTCAAAAGCAGTATTTACTTCCAATTCATTTTCTCCACGTTTGGTATATGTATATTCTGGATTGATGTTAATTTTTTTATTTTTAATTTTAGCTATTGGTTGAGCATTAATGCTTCTAAAGGTATCTCTTCTTGAAGTATGCATTTTTCTAACTTTGGTACCATTGTGCAAGTATGTAAAGTTATCATTTAAGCTTCCATGCATACAGACACACACCTCTGCAATGTCTCCTTTGGCAGCAATAACTGAATCAATTAAATTAATGTTTGCATCACTTGAAGGTCTGTCCGAACTTCTTTGGGCTCCAGTAATAATAACAGGAACAGGGGTTTTCAGCATAAAGCTTAATGCTGCTGATGTGTAGTGCATTGTATCAGTACCGTGAGCTATCACAATACCGTCAGCCCCTTCTGAAATATCATTAGCTATTGCTTCAGCTGCTTTAATCCAGTATTCATGTTTCATATCTTCACTGAATATATTATATAATGCTTTAACATTATAATTAGCATAATCTAATAACTCTGGATTTGCTTTAACTAAATCTGATGCTGTAAACTTCGGATATACAGCTCCTGTTCTGTAGTCAATAACTGAGGATACTGTACCACCAGTTGATATAACTGAAATGTTTTCCTTTGATGAATCTTGTGGAATTTCACTTTCATCATAACCGATTTTAGGTTTATCTCCTTTTTCTACAAGTTCTGCTGTAGTGTTATCAATAGCTACACCGATATTGTAACCACTTGATAATTTTAAAACTAAAAATCCGTCTTCAGCATCTTCCGGACGATCCAATAAAATTCCAGTATAGGAAATATCTTCTTTATGTACTTTAATTGTATCTCCTATACTTAAATCGTAATTATCAATGTATTTTTTACTGTTTTCTTTATATGTCATTAAATCACACTATGAATTGTTTTTAATCCATTCTGCACCTGCATGTAAAACATCAATGTTAACATCCACCACTTTAGGTTTGGATGCAAACATTTCTTTAATTGCATTTTCATAGGATTCTGTATTTAAAACCTCTCCTAATTCTGTTAATGCACCTAAAAGAGCAGTATTTGCAGTTCTGGCATTTCCATGTTTTTCTGCAATTTCTACACAAGGCATTGCAATAACTTTGACGTCTTTATCTGTTGTAAATTCACCAATATTTGAATCATAGAGTATGACTCCACCATCTTTTACATCTTGTGAGAATTGGTCTAATGATGGTTTGTTTAAAGCAATAAGAATGTCAATATCATCAACAACAGGAGTACCTATAGTTTCATTGGATATTACAATAGAACAATTGGATTTTCCTCCCCTTTGTTCCGGTCCGTAACTTGGATACCATGATACGTGTTTTCCTTCAGCACAGGCTGCCTGAGCGATAGTAAGTCCTGCACTTAAAACTCCTTGACCACCAAATCCGGAAACTTTAATTCTCAATGGATTAATATCCTCATCAACATAACCTGAATCGTCACTTCTGTTCACATTAAATATTTTATCCAGGGATTCAGTTGAAAAGTCACTGGCAGGTCTTTTAATAGGTTCTCTTTTATATAAATCATTTCTGAAGTTTTTAACCGGGAACTCTTTTTCCATTTTTTCTTCAATAAATTTTTGTGCACTTACCACGTCCTGTTTTAGGTTGGTAGGACAAGGGGATAATATTTCGACAAATGAATATCCTTTTCCTTCTTTTTGAACAGTCAATGCCTGTTTGATTGCAAATTTGGCAAGTCTGATTTTTAAAGGATTAGCAAGAGATACTCTTTCAATAAATACAGGAGCTTTTAAGGTATTTATTAACTCACACATGTGTGTAGGGTGTCCTGTATAGTTAGGGTCCCTTCCAGTTTGGCAGGTAACTGTTTTTTCTCCAAGTAATGTTGTTGGAGCCATTTGTCCTCCGGTCATTCCGTAAATAGTATTGTTAACGAAAAATACTGCAATTTTCTCTCCTCTGTTTGCTGCTTGTAATGTTTCATTTAAACCGATTGATGCTAAATCTCCATCTCCCTGATAGCTCATTACAATTGCATTATCTTCGGATCTTGAAATACCTGTTGCTACTGCAGGTGCTCTTCCGTGAGCAGTCTGAAAGTTTCCACAGTTAAAGTAGAAATATGCATATACTGAGCATCCAACAGGAGATATCATAACACATCTTTCTTGAATTCCAAGTTCATCCATACATTCAGCTATTAATTTGTGTATGATTCCATGTCCACAACCAGCACAATAATGGGTTGATTGAGTATTGGTTCCTTTTCTATGATATTCTTCTAAAAGGGATTGTGGATTTCTACGTATTTGTAATTCATAATCTTTATTGTTATTTTCTTGTTCACTCATCTTTCCACATCCTTAATCAATTATATTTGGACTAGCTTTTTCATCACTTCTTTTTGAAGTATCTAAATTTTCATCTTCGATTCCTGCTATTTCATAGATTTTAGCAAGCACATCTTTTAACTCAATTAAATTTCCACCCATTCTGTTAACTAAATGAGTATCTTCTTTTCTTAAAGCTGCAAATTGGACATCTGCTAATAATTGACCGTTACTCATTTCGACGGATATAAAACTAACTCCTTTATCAGACAATTCTCTAATTCTATCTACTGGGAATGGTAATAATGTTATTGGTCTTAAAAGTCCAACTTTCAAACCTTTTTCACGACTTTTATCAACAGCAGTTCTTGCAATACGGCTACTAATACCATATGATACTAAAACAATTTCTGCATCTTCAAGTTGATATTCGTCAACAATAACTTCTTCAGCTTCCATTTTTGCATATTTTTCCTGGAGTTTGAAGTTGAAATCTTCTAATTCATTGAAGTCATTATAAATTGAAGTAATGAGATTTCCCATAGTTTCTTCAGTAGCTTTTACTGCCCAATCTTTATCATTTTTTGGTTCAATTGCTTTTTCCGGAAATACTAATGGCTCTGCCATCTGACCTAAAGTACCATCAGCAAGAACAATTACAGGATTTCTCCATTTATCAGCTAGTTCAAATGCTTTCATTGTTAAATCACACATTTCCTGAACACTGTTTGGAGCTAATACTATATTTTTGTAGTTTCCATGTCCTCCACCTTTAACAATCTGGTGGTAATCTCCTTGTTCAGGTCCGATATTTCCAAGTCCAGGCCCGGCTCTCATAATATCTACAATAACTGCAGGTAATTCTGTTCCAGCAAGAAAAGTAAATCCTTCTTGCATTAAACTAATTCCTGGTCCTGATGAAGCAGTCATAACTCTGTGACCTGTACCTGATGCACCATATACCATATTTATTGATGCTTCTTCACTTTCTGCTTGAACAAAGTTTCTGCCAACCATTGGGAAGTATTTTGATGCCTCATGTAAAATTTCACTTGAGGGAGTAATAGGATATCCAAAGAAACAGTCACAACCAGCATACATTGCACCAATTATAACTGCAGTATTTCCTTTTATCATCTGATTACTCATTTAATTTCCCCCTTTATTAGCTACTTTAGCTTTAATCATTCTTCCAATTTCGTTGTTTACAATTTTTTTGTATTGATGTACTTCTAGGGCTAATGGTTCAGGACATGTAAAATAACAGTCTTTACATCCTGTACATCCATTTCCACTATAATATGCATATTGATATCCTGCAGCATTCATTTCATCAGAAAGTAAAATTGCATTTTGTGGGCATCCAACAATGCATCTTTTACATCCTTTACATAATTCAGAATTAATTACAGGAAATGATATTTCTTCGTCAACCATAGTAATCTCCTATTAATTTTTGTCGTTTTCTCTAATTTCTACTCTTCTTATTTTACCACTTATGGTTTCTGGAATTTCATCCACATATTCTACCATTCTAGGGTATTTATAAGGAGCTGTAACACGTTTAACGTGATTTTGTATATCTTTTGTAAGTTCTTCAGATGGTTCATAGCCTGGTTGTAAGATAATAGTAGCTTTTACAATTTGGCCTCTTACTTCATCAGGATAAGCAGTAATTGCACAGTTGGAAACTGCTTCATGTGATAGAACAGCGCTTTCTACTTCATAAGGTCCAATACGATAACCTGATGATTTAATGATGTCATCGTTTCTTCCAACGAAGTGAACATATCCGTCCTCATCCACCCATGCAGTATCTCCACAGTGATAGTATCCGTCATGGATTTGCTGTCTGTATTTTTCATCGTCGTTAACATAATCTTTAAATAATCCTGGATTTGGACCATCATTCATTTTAAAACAGAGTTCTCCTTCTTCACCGATTTCCACTCTGTTGTGGTTTTCATCCAATAATTCCAAATCAAATAATGGGGAAGGTTTTCCAATGGATTCTAATTTTGCATCTAACCATATGAATGTTCCTATGGATAATGTAGTTTCAGTTTGACCGAATCCCTCTTTAATGGTTAATCCAGAAATCTCCTTAAATCTTTTTGATACTTCTGGAGGAAGAGGTTCACCTGCGGTTGTAACATAACTGAGATTTGAAAAGTCATAACCCTCAATATTCTCTTTAATCAAAAATCTGTAGATTGTTGGAGGAGCACAAAATGTATTTACCTTATATTTGATTACTCTTTCGAGCAATTCTATTCCATTAAATCTGTCATAATCATAAATGAATATTGAAGTACCGCTGATCCACTGTCCGTAGAGGTTTCCCCAAACCGCTTTTCCCCAACCGGTATCAGCTGCGGTATGGTGAAGTCCATCTTCAACAACATTATGCCAATATTTTGCAGTTGGGATGTGTCCTAATGAGTAAGTATGTTTGTGTGAAACCATTTTTGGGAGTCCGCTGGTCCCTGATGTGAAGTAAATTAAGAATATCTCTTCAGCATATGTTTTATCTTCACCGGTTGGTCTTTCAAAAATTGGGCTTTGTTCATCTAATGCTTTATTGAAGTTTATCCAGCCGTCCCTGTCGGTTTCAATAACAAGCTTTTTCAAGTCAATATTCAATTCTTTTTCAGCTTCTTCATAATCCGGAAGCAATGAATCTTCTTCAACAGATACAACAAGTTTCACATTTGCCTGTTTTAATCTAAAATCAATATCATGTAGCTTTAACATATGAGTTCCAGGAATAGCAATCGCTCCAATTTTATGTAATGCTACCATACAGAACCAGAATTCGTATCTGTTTTTTAGTGTAAGCATTACACAATCGCCTTTTTTGATACCTAAACTTTTGAATAAGTTAGCTGCTTTATTGGAGTATTCTTTCATTTCTTTAAAAGTAAAGACATGTTCTTCATCGTTGTCATTTGTCCAAATTAAAGCGATTTTTTCCGGATCAATTTCAGCATATTTGTCAACTACATCAAATCCAAAATTATAATCATCATCATATTTGAGTTTAAAATTTTCATAAAAATCTTCATATGATTTAAAATCAACTCTTTCAAGAAAATCTCCTATTACCGATGTCATATTAACTACCTTCTACATCAATACAGCTATAAATCTTGCTGGTTTATCATTAAGTGCTATCATAGCATGTCTATGATTTGAATCAAAAAATATTGAATCTCCTTCATTTAATATTATTTCATTATTGTGGATGTATATTTTCACTGATCCTTCTAGTATATAATTGAATTCTTGACCTGGGTGTGAGTTTAGTGAAGGAATAGCATTTTCTTTAGGGTCTACTGTTACATAAAATGTTTCTGCTTTTTTGTGAATAAATTTTGAACATAAGTTTTCGTATTTGTATTCTTTTCTTCTATCAATTGAAACACCTTTTCCTGCTCGTGTAACATCAAAAATACTCATTCTACTTTCTTCACCAGTTAAAAGTAAACTTAAATCTACTTGGAATATATTTGCAATTTCGTAAAGGAAACTAGCAGGAATATCAGTTTCGCCAGTTTCGTATTGTGTGTATGTTTCTGCATCAATGTTTAGTTCTTGTGCAATATCTTGTACTGAAATATCAGAAAGTTCTCTCAATTCTTTGACTCTATTTCCAATATCTTTATTATATTCATTCATACTTAACACCTTAAATCTATAACATATTATAGGTATATATAATATTTTATATAAAGATTATTAAAAAATCAAGGAAATTCCTTAAAATTATTTTTTTAAGAAATAATTTAGTTATTGTATTAATATAACAAATTTTAAAAAATTTTTTAAACTTATTTTAATCCGGGGGTTTTCAGGCAAAATTAATCAATATGGTTCATTTTTAATTGTTTCAATTGTTGTTCTGTTTACAATAATACATATTTGCATTGGAACTTTTTTCCATATATAGAAATGTAGCTATAGTTCC
>NZ_JAZTXC010000094.1:0-4919 GCF_045636185.1 Methanobrevibacter sp.
TAAAAATTAATAAACATAATTTTGAAAAAATTTATTATACACTGAGTCAAATATTATAATTAATTATATGAAAGGAGATTAAACATTGTGGGATACAACTAAAGATTACAGAATTTTAGTGGCAAATAAAGCAAGAGAAAATTACTTAAATTTAATTCCAACTGCATCATTTAGAGGAAATTGGAATAAAAAACTTGCTGTTGAAACCGGAAAACAAATGAACAGTGATTTCCAATCATTAACATACTCATACCTTGAAGGGGATGACCTTGTTAATTCACCTGATGTGGCAAGCCTAATCGAAAAAACAGAAACAATTGTAGAATGTCTGGGTGGAGAAGGATGGACCAAAACATTTTTAAATAGTGCACCAAAAGAAGAGCGTGAAAAAACCGCAGAAAACATTGCAAAGGTCAGATTTTTCATTGATACACTATTAGGCCTTAAGGACAGATTAGCTCTCGGACCAATAAACGATCCGGTTATCAGTATTGATATTAAGGTTGGAGAAGTTATGAGTGTAACAAGACATCCTAAAGCAGATTCATTAATGATATGTAACGTTAATTTAGGTAAACGTGCAGTTACCGTTGTTACAAACGATTTAAATGTGAAAGATGGCAATCGTGTAGGTGTTTCCCTATTACCTCCACAAACATTCATGGATACCGTTAGTGAAGGAATGTTTTTAGGAATGAACGGAGGTATTTTAAAGGAAGTTGAGGGTGAACTTGGCCAAATGCCCAAAGGAATTCCAATGGAATCTTTAAATGAAACACGCAATCTAGTGGAAGCTTATCTTGATTAACCACTACAAAAACTGGAAGGTTGTGCTATTTTTAAAAGCATGGCCTATGCCCACTATTTTCATAAGCATTTTGTATTCATCTAAAGATCCATGTAAATTAAATCAATACCTCACCAAAAATACAGTTTACATTCTTTAATTACCTTTACTTCATCGTTAATGTAATCTTTTTTCACTTGCCCATTCAGGCAAAATATTTCATGGATTACATCTACATATCTTAATAAAAAAATAGAAAAGTGTTAAGAAATAATCTCAACTTTCAATAGTTATTTTGTTTGCAATGCCAGTGCCATCATAACTTGAGGTTATAATGTATTCACCAGGCATTAAGTTAATGTTTAATTTTGCCATACCTGAACTGTCAGTCACTCTATTGTAGAATACACCATTAATGTTGAATGTGACAGTTTGATTAACATATGGTCTTCCTTGTCCATTAACCAGATTTACTTTGAACTGTGTTCCATCATGATATTTCATAGTAATATCAGTAGCATTCAATACAGGCAACACTTTAATGTTATTAGATACTACGGAACCTTTGTATTCAGCAGTCACGATGTAGTTACCAGGCTGCAAATTAATATTTAACTTAGCAATACCGTTTTCATCAGTTTGGCGGGTATAGAATATACCATTAATGTTGAATGTTACATTTTCACCGGCACCAACAGGATTACCATTATCTCCAAGGACTTTAACAGTGTATTGAGTCCCATTCCTATAATATTTGGTTATGTCCTTGTTTTCAACGATTCTTGAAATAACTATAATATTATTGGCTGCAGATTCACCAGTTACAATGTTCATTGCAGTGATTATATATTCTCCCGCATACAAGTTAATATTTAGTTTTGCTAAACCTTTATTTCCAGATACTTTACGGTCATACACCACACCATTAATGTTGAATCTGACAGCTTCACCATCTTTGAGATAGTTACCTTCACTGTCAAGGAATGTTGCATAGTATTGGGTATCATTTCTGTAAACTTTGGTGATGTCAGTTCCATTTACTGTGTTTAAGACTGTAACAGTTGAATTTACAGTTTTAATACCTGCACTAACAACAACATCATAAACTCCACCATTCAACTGCACTGCGATACTTGCAGTACCGTTTTCATCAGTCGTTCTATTGTATGACACATTATTGAGGCCAATACTTACAGATTTATTCACTAAAGGATTGTCCTCTAAATCAGTTAAACCAACAACAAACCTTTCAGGTCCACCATAATATTTGGTTACATCCGGAGCAGTTATCTTTAAATTGCTTTCATTAATTATCATTCGTCCTAGATACATTCCATCCATGATAATTGGTATGTCTTCACCAAAAACATAATTATCATTCATGAATACATCATTAAAGTACATTGAAGTATTTGATCTATTTGAAAGAGATCCATCGTCATTTGCAACATAAATATCCACATATTTTCCATTAAATTCATCCGTTATGAAATTATATGTGAATTCATTAGTTCTTGCAACACCATATCCATCCAATGCTGCAATATATCTTGAAGCAATAACATTATCACTAACATTTAAATCCGAAACATTTCCTTTCTTGAAATATTGAAAATCGTTAGGGATTATAAAGTATTCTCCAGGTAGTAGAACACCCCTTTCAATTACGTCTGCAGGAGGATTTGTAAAATGGTCTAGAAAAGCATAGGTACCATTTGGTGCTTTGATAAGGACATGCCCTGAAGCTTCTTTTGATTTATATTCCAAAAGACTGTCCAGGAATTCATCTATAATCATATTATTTCTAGACATGACCTTTGCAAAAGATTCTATTTTTTCACAAACAAAAGGAGTATCCATACCCCCACTTCCAAATACCCAACCATTATTACTTATAAATGCGTGAATAAAGAAAGTCGTATCACATTTGAACTGTAAAATTCCTTCATCTTGCTGTACAATATCCACACAAAGTTGAGATGTAGAATCTCTTCTAAATGTAAATACAAAATTCTCATTATCAATTTGAATAACATTAGAAGCACAGTCATCATTTTGATTAACATCTTCAGACATATTGGATGAAATCAAATCAAAATCATAAACAATTAGTTTATCTAAATCAGGATTTTCAACACCCCACCAGTTGTCTTTTTGAGTAACATTACCGGCAATCAATTTATATATTACTGGAGTGTCATAAGATTGATTTTTATATGTTATTGATGAATTATAAACTACAACATTTCCCATAATTGAATAAATTAATCCTTTAGAACCCATATTGTCTGTCAAATTAGAATTGATAACTGAAAGATTAAGGTTTGAAAATCCATTTCCAATACGTGCAAAAAGGGAGTATATCAATGCTCCATATTCGCCTATGTTATTTTTAAAATCACTATCCAAAATATTTATTTTTCCGCAGACTAAGTTATATACAATAGTTCCATTGGTTGCAACATTGTCAAAACATGCAGAGTTTATAATTTCAACTGTGTTTCGGTTAAATCTTGAAACAAGCGCACCAAATAATGCAGTATTTTCATAAATTCTAGAATTGTTGATAATTACATAGTTAATATTTGAAGAGGAAACAACCCCTCCGTATTCAGCTTCGTTATTAAATAAATCACAGTTATCAATATATAAACAACTATCCTCATTTTTAAATGAGTATGTTGAGTGAACTGCTCCACCTTTATATTCTGCCTTGTTTTTGTATAATCTTGAATCTGTTATTCTCAATTGAGAGTCAGAAAATATTGCGCCTCCATAAAATGTAACGTTATTGTTGTAAAAGTCACTATTTATGATATTTGAAACTGTATTGAAGCAGTATATGGCTCCACCCTCATCAGCGGAATTATTGAAAAATATTGACTCTCCAACATTTAAAATGGAATCTTCAGCATATATCGCACCACCAGATGTATAAACTCCAACTGGAGAATTGAATGAGAATATGGATTTTGATATGGTTAAATTTGAATTTATTAAAGATATTGCCCCTAAATTATTGCTAAAAGTACAATTAATGATTTCCACATCAGAATTGTTTAAATCTATTGCAAATACATTACCTTCACCAAAACCATTAATAAAATTAATATTTCTTAAAACAACATTTGAATTGGATACTTCCAAAATTCCTGTTTGATCCAATCCATTAAGAACATGGTTATTCCCATCGATATTAATGGATTTATTTACGATTATTTTTTCAGAAGAATCACTTACATAGTCTTTACTTAAATTTAAATTTCCAGAATCTTCAATGGAATTAATATCCACTTGCAGTTCACTAAACGAACCTGTTTCATTATTTTGTTGAATGATAAAATCATTATCCATTTCTTGCGCACTTACTAATGAAATGGATATTATAAACATGATTAAAATCAAAAATAAATATCTTTTTTTCAAGAATAAACCCTCCGTAATAGTCATATAATTAATATTTTAATTAATAATATAAATAAATTATAGGTTTACCTCAAAATATCTATACATTCAACATTTAAGATATATGTGAAAAAGGAGCATAGTAAATTAAAAAACTATCTCAAATTAAGTCCAATTAATTTTGTTTTGGATATGATTTAATGAATGATTAATTTTCAATTTAAAAGAAAGAAAAAAAGTGTTGAGAAATTAATCTCAACTTTTAATAGTTATTTTGTTTGCAATACTTGAACCATTATAACTTGAGGTTATAATGTATTCACCAGGCATTAAATTAATATTTAACTTAGCCTGACCATTACTATCCGTCATTCTGTTGTAGAACACACCATTAATGTTAAATGTGACAGTTTGATTTGCATAAGGATTACCTTGACCATCAACCAAATTAGCTTTGAATTGAGTTCCATCATGATATTTCATTGTAATATCACTTGCAGTTAATACAGGCAATACCTTGATTTTATTGGACACAACACAATTATCATATTCCGCAGTTATGATATAGTCCCCAGGTTGTAAGTTGATATTTAGTTTAGCTATTCCTGATTCGTTGGTTTGGCGAGTGTAAAATACTCCATTAATATTAAATGTAACATTTTTTCCAGCACCAACAGGTTTTCCATTATCTCCAAGAACTTTAACTGTGTATTGTGTTCCATTTTTG